>JAEWEJ010000354.1 GCA_023389455.1 Actinomycetes bacterium
GCACACCGGTGACGTCCGTCACGGCAGGCGCGGTCGGGGTCGGGGTGGTGCTCGGCGTCGGCTCCGGAAGCCCTGAGTCGTACACCCCGCCGAGCTGCGCCACGTGGAGGTCCGCGGCCGCCGCGACGTCCTGCAGCGCCGAGCGCACCGGCCCGTCCGGGGTGGCCTGCGCCACGGCCGTCGCCGCGTCCGCGAGGCGCAGGGCGTCGTCGACCGTGCGTGCCCGGACCTGCTCGGTCACGTCCGGCGAGGGCTCCGCGGGCGGCGGGGTCTCGAGGCGGACCCCGCAGCCGCCGAGGACGAGCACGCCCGCGACGAGCACGGCGGCGGCACGCAGCGACGCCGGACGACGGGACGGCCGGGGGGTGCGGGTGGAGGACGACGTCGGGTGGGGGAGCATCGGGCGCGATCCTGCCATGCCGCCCGCCGTGCGTGACGGACGTCCGGTGGGGGCGCCCGGAGTCGTTACCCTGGGGGGACAACGACACAGGGTCGCCGCCTGCGCCCCACCGTGCAGGAGAGCTCACAGGAGGCCAGGTCATGGGCGCGCCAGCAACCGCATCCCGGGTGCGGGAGGTCGTGGAGGCCGCGGTCGCCGGCTCCGGGCTGCTGCTCGACGGCCTGGAGGTCGCCGGCTCCGGGCGCAGCACGGTCGTCCGCGTCGTGGTCGACCTGGACGAGGCCGATCCGGGCACCCTGGACCTCGACCGCGTGGGTGACGTGACGCGGGCCGTCTCGGACGCGCTGGACGCGGCCGACGTGCTGCCCGCCGCGTACACGCTCGAGGTCGGCAGCCCGGGGGCCGAGCGTCCGCTGACGGCGGCCCGTCACTGGCGCCGCGCACGGGGCCGGACCGTGGTCGCCCGGCTGACGGACGGCCGCACGCTCACCGGACGCCTCGAGCAGGTCGGTGACGGTGACGCCCCCGAGGTCGTGGTGGTGCCCGTGACGGCCCCGGGCAAGGGCCGGCGGCCGGTGCAGGGTGCACCCGTGACGCTGGCCTGGGACGACGTGCGCGACGCACGGGTGCAGGTGGACCTCGCCGCGGTACGCGACGCCGAGGACGACGACGCGGTCTCTCGGGACGGCGCAGGAAGGGGCTGACGTGGACATCGACATGCAGGCGCTGCGACTCATCGAGCGCGAGCGGGAGATCAGCCTCGACGTGCTCGTCGAGGCCATCGAGCAGGCACTGCTCTCCGCCTACCACCGCACGCCGGGCGCCCAGGCGCGGGCGCGCGTCGAGGTGGACCGACGCAGCGGGCACGTGACCGTGTGGGCGCGTGACCCGCGCCCCGAGGACGCGGAGCCCGGAGCCCCGGACACGCCGGAGTACGAGGACACCCCCGACGGGTTCGGTCGCATCGCGACCGCCACCGCGCGGCAGGTCATCGTGCAGCGGCTGCGCGACGCCGAGGACGACCAGGTGCTCGGCGCGTTCCGCAGCAAGGCGGGCGAGGTGCTCGGGGGGGTCATCCAGCAGGGGCGCGACCCCCGTACCGTCCTGGTGGACGTCGGCGGCGTCGAGGCCGTCCTGCCCGCGCACGAGCAGGTGCCGGGGGAGCGCTACGTGCACGGCGAGCGGCTGCGCGCGTACGTGCTCGACGTCGCCCGCGGCCAGCGCGGCCCGCAGATCACGTTGTCCCGCACGCACCCGCACCTCGTGCGCAAGCTCTTCGCGCTCGAGGTCCCGGAGATCGCGGACGGCACGGTCGAGATCACCGCGATGGCTCGCGAGGCCGGGCACCGCACCAAGATGGCGGTGCGTGCGAACGTGGCCGGCGTGAACGCCAAGGGCGCCTGCATCGGCCCGATGGGCGGCCGGGTGAGGGCCGTGATGGCCGAGCTGCACGGCGAGAAGATCGACATCGTCGACCACTCGGACGACCCGGCGGAGATGATCGCCCACGCCCTGTCGCCGGCACGTGTGCTGGACGTCACGATCGTCGACCCGGTGGCCCGCGCCGCGCGCGTCGTCGTGCCCGACTACCAGCTCTCCCTCGCCATCGGCAAGGAGGGTCAGAATGCGCGTCTGGCAGCCAAGCTGACCGGCTGGCGCATCGACATCCGCTCGGACGCCGAGCCTGCCGCGGGGGGCGCGCCGGCGGCGCGCGAGGACGTCGACGGCCCGGCTGCGGGGGCCTCCGGTCACGTCCGGTGACCAGGCGCGCTAGACTCGCTGAGGCTGGGCCGGGTGCCCGGCTCTCCTCGCCGAGCAGGCGGAACCCCGATCCCGTGCCTCACGTGCCCGAACCGGGTCCCGTCCGCACATGCGTGGGGTGCCGAGCGGCCGGCCTCAGGTCGGCCCTGCTGAGGGTGGTGCTGTCCGACGACGGCACGGGTGATCCCGTGCTCGTGGTGGACGAGCGCCGCCGGATGCCGGGCCGGGGTGCGTGGCTGCACCCCGACCAGCGTTGCCTCGATCTCGCCGTACGACGGCGGGCTTTCGGCCGGGCGCTGCGGTACACCGGCCCCCTCGGGGCCGATGCCGTGGAGCAGGTCGTCGCGCGGCTCGCCGCGCAGGATCAGCCACAGCACAGCACCACGGTGCCGGGACCGACTCCGGTACCGACCGTCGACCGGGAAAGCGGGTTGGAAGCCGATGGCTACCCGATGAGCACGCACCGATGAGTACCCAGCGATGAGTACCTCGCACTAACGACGGTCCGACCCTGTCCGGGCGGACCAGGACAGGAGAGATGTGGCCAAGGTCCGCGTCTACGAGCTCGCGAAGGAGCTCGGGGTCGACAGCAAGACCATCATGACCAAGCTCACCGAGCTCGGAGAGTTCGTCCGCTCGGCGTCATCGACGATCGAGCCCCCCGTCGTGCGCAAGCTGCGCGACACGTACCCCGTCGGTGGGTCCGGCAGCAGCCGTCCCGCCGCACCCGCGCGCCCCGCCGCGCCGAAGCCGCCGGCTCCGGCGCGCCCCGCCGCCCCGGCTCCGGC
>JAEWEJ010000406.1 GCA_023389455.1 Actinomycetes bacterium
TCGATCGGGTACCCGCGGTAGCGCAGGATCCCCGCGTCGCCGTCGATGTAGGTGATCTGCGACTCGCACGACGCGGTGTTCATGAACCCCGGGTCGACGGTCACCAGGCCCGTGTCACGCAGGAGGGAGGACACGACGATGCCGTCGTTGCCCTCCGCGGCGGGCACCACGGGCAGGTCACGCGCCTGCCCGTCGACCACGAGCTGGACAGGTGCCTGCACCGGTGCGGTGACGACGTCCGACATAGGTGTTCCTTCCTGCGGCGGAGAGAGCGTGCCCGACCTGCCCCGGCAGGCCGCCGCGCGGTTCGTGGACGACCGACGCACGGCGGTGACCCCCGTCGGTCCGCAGCGACGGTACCTGCGGCAACGTCATCTTGACCAATGGGCGACCGAGCCTTGGCCGCGATGTGAGGTGACTCACAACCGATGGCGTCAATCTACGACACGACCGGACGAACCCGAAGGCCCCGGTGGCGGCGGACGCTAGGCGCCCGACAGGCGCGCCGCAGCCTCCGCGACCCGCTCGTCCGTCGCCGTGAGCGCCACCCGCACGTGGCCGGCCGCCGCAGCGCCGTAGAACGACCCGGGCGCCACCAGCAGGCCCAGCTCCGCGAGGTCCCGCACCGTCGACCACGCGTCCTGCGGCGGACCGTCGGGGCGCACCCACAGGTACAGGCCGGCCTGCGACGCGTCGAGCACGTACCCGGCGGCCTCGAACCCGGCGCGCAGCGCCGTCCGACGCCGCCGGTACCGCTCGCGCTGGTCCGCGACGTGCTCGTCGTCCCCGAGCGCGACCGTCATCGCCGCCTGGACGGGCGCGGGCACGATCATGCCGGCGTGCTTGCGGGCCTCGAGCAGGGCCCCGACCAGCGCGCGGTCCCCCGCCACGAAAGCGGCCCGGTAGCCGGCCATGCTGGACTGCTTGGACAGCGAGTACACGGCCAGCAGCCCGTCGTGGACGCCGCCGCTCACCCGGGGGTCGAGCACGCTCGGGACCCCCGCCGACGCCCACGGCTCGTCCCACGCGAGCTCCGCGTAGCACTCGTCGGACGCGACGACCACCGGCCGGCCGGTGCGGGCCGAGGCCGCCCGCGCGGCGTCGACCACCGCACGCAGCTCCGGCACGCCGAGCACCGATCCGTCGGGGTTGCCCGGCGAGTTCAGCCACACCAGCCGGACGTCGTCACGCGCGGCGAGGGCACCCGCGGGGTCGCTCGTCGGCAGCGGCGTCGCGCCCGCGAGGCGCGCGCCCACGTCGTACGTCGGGTACGCCGTCGCCGGGTGCAGGACGACGTCACCGCTCCCCAGGCCGAGCAGCGACGGCAGGAGGGCGACCAGCTCCTTGGACCCGACGGTGGGCAGCACCGCGTCGGGGTCGAGGTCCGGCACACCGCGCCGACGCGCGAACCACGCCGCGACGGCCTCGCGCAGGGCCGGGGTGCCGTGCGTCGTCGGGTACCCCGGGGCGTCCGCCGCGGCGGCGAGCGCCTGGCGCACCACGGTGGGCGTCGGGTCAACCGGCGTGCCCACCGACAGGTCCACGATCCCGCCGGGGTGGGCGCGGGCACGCTCCGCGACCGGCACGAGCGAGTCCCAGGGGAACTCCGGCAGGGCGTCGGTCAGCAGGCCCACGGGTCCCCCGGGGCCTCGAGCAGCGTGCTCACTCGCCGTGGACGCGCAGCGGGACGGTGGCGATGATCGGGTGGTCGTGCTCGATCATGCCCATCTTCGCGGCACCGCCGGGCGAGCCGATCTCGTCGAAGAAGTGGACGTTCGCCTCGTAGTACGGGGCCCACTGCTCGGGGACGTCGTCCTCGTAGTAGATCGCCTCGACGGGGCACACCGGCTCGCACGCACCGCAGTCCACGCACTCGTCCGGGTGGATGTACAAGGAGCGCTTGCCCTCGTAGATGCAGTCGACCGGACACTCCTCGATGCACGCCTTGTCCTTGACGTCCACGCAGGGTTCGGCGATCACATACGTCACGGCGGGTCCTCCACGGGTGCAGCGGTCGACCTAGTATCCCTCACGTGCGAGCAGCCACGACCCGGAGTCCAGTCCTCGGCACGAGGTGGGCGCCGTGACCCCCGCGGTGTGGCGCTCCTGGGCGCCCGGGACGCGGGTCGTCGTGCGCCGTCGACGCGACGACCTGGCCCCCGACGCCGCCCTCGGGACCCTGCGCGGCGGTGAGCCGCCGTTCACGGACGTGCTCGGCGAGGTCGTGGTCGTGGACGACCGGGGCCTCACCGTGCGCACGCGTCGCGGCGACGTCCACGTCCCCGCGGCCGACGTGGTCCGCGCCAAGGTCGTGCCGCCACCCCCCGCGCCGCGGGCGCGGCGGACGGGCGGCGGCTCGGCCTGAGCGTCAGGGGGCCGGCGTCGCTGCGGGCGGCGGCCCGCAGACCACCTTGTTCTGCGGCTTGTACTTCCACGTCATGGACTGCGTGTCCACCAGCTCGTCGCCGAGGAACACGCGGCGCGTGTTGGTGACCGTGAAGCCGGGGTTGCCCGCGCTCTGCGGCTCGCACGTCGGCGACTGCGAGTACACCGTGGTGGGGGCGACGACACCCGAGCGGCCGCTCTTGGACGTCTCGACCGTGAAGTGCTTGGTGCTCCAGATCCGCACGTGGGCGCGGCCGTCGGCGACGAAGCCCTCCACGAGGGCGCCGTACGGCGTGTTGTTCTTCCACTTCATGTCGATCACGCCGGTGAAGATCGTGGCCTCCTGCCCCTCCGGGTAGCGGGAGAACCACTCGCTGTGCGGCGTGTGCTCGACGTCCTCGTAGCCCGCGAGGTACGCGGCGTTGAAGGTCGTCGTGGACACCTGCGACAGCCCACCGCCCCAGGCGTCCTTGTGCTCGCCGTTGACGATCGCCCCGGCCTGCACGAACCCGTGCGCACCGTCGACCGGCCCGAGCGCCTCGGTGAGGCTGAACGTCTCGCCCGGGCGCACCAGCTTGCCGGTGATGTTCTTCAGGCCCTGGGCGATGTTCGCGGTGCGGCGCGGCTCGCTCGTCAGGGGCGTCGAGAACGCCGAGACGACCTCCTTGACCCCGAGCGCCTCGAGCGCCTCGGTGGTCTGCGCCGGGTCGGACTGGACCAGCTCGACCGGCGCCACGCGGTCGGTCCCCGCGGTCGCCGCCTGCGCGACCGAGGTCGCGAGCGCGGCGGGGTCCAGCGTCGTCCCGGGCGTGCCGGGCACGATCACGGGACCACCGTCCTGGAACTCGAAGCGGGCGTCCGCCGCGGTCGTCAGCAGGTCCGGGACCTGCCCGAGGACCGCGTCGACCAGCGCCTGCCCGTCGAGCTGCAGCTGCAGCACGCCGTCGGTGGGCACGAGCGCGGCGCTCCCCGTGAGCGTCGCGACGTCGAGCACCGCCTGGCGGTCCCCGATCTGCACGGTCACCGGGGCCGCGGCCAGCGGCTGCGCGAGCTCCGCGAGGGCGCGGTCCGTCTCCTCCTGCGAGACGGCGGGCGCCATCACCGCCGTGGGCAGCTCGAGGGGCCGCTCCTGGGTCAGCCAGCCCTCCTCGAGGACCGTCGCGGCTGCCGCCGTGTCCAGCTCCCAGCCGTCGACGGCCTCCGTCGCGTGCGCGGCACCGTCGGCGAACACGACCGTGCCGTCCACCGGGGGCAGCGTCAGCGAGCCGCCGAGCTGTGCGAGGGCGGCGTCGAGCGCGTCCGCGTCGACGACGGTCACCGGCGGCTGGGCACCGAGCCCGACCAGGTGGCCCCAGAGCCGCGCGGGCTGCGCGAGGTCCACGCCCGTGAGCCGCGCCACGGTCGCCGCCGCGTCGAGCTCGAGGCCCGCCGCCGTCGGGTCCAGGTCCGCCTGGACGTCCTGCGCCACCACCGGCACGGGTGAGGTCGCGCGGTCGGCGAGCTCGTCCGTCAGGCGCTCCTCGGCCTGCTGCGACGTCAGGGAGCCGATCTCGACGCCCGCGACCGTGGTGCCCCGCGGGACCCGGTCCGCCAGGGCGTAGGACGCGCCGACGTAGCCGCCCAGCAGCAGGACGAGCACGCCCCCGACGACCGCCAGCACGCGGGGCCAGCGTCGACGCGCGTCCTCCTGGTCGAACACGTCGAGAGGCGACGCGTCGCGATCGGTCTCCGGGGTGCGCTCGACGGGTCCGCCCGTGACGGAGCGCCGCACGGGCGCGCCGTCAGCGGTCGTCGGCCTGCCGGCGGCACCGGCCGGCGCGGCGGGTGCGTCGGGTGCGTCCCGCACTGGCGCGTCGCCGGTCGGCACAGGGGGCATGACGGTGGTCGTGTCCACGGAGCCTGCGGTCGTGCCGACCGCGCCCGCGTCCGACGCGGGACGCGCGGCGGCGCCCGTCTGCGCGGCGACGGCGG
>JAEWEJ010000417.1 GCA_023389455.1 Actinomycetes bacterium
CGGCGGAATCGACCGTGGTCCGCAACTATCTGGATTGGCTGCTGTCGATCCCGTGGAGCAAGGCCAAGGCCAAGCCGATCGATCTGGACAAGGCCGAAGCCATTCTCGAGGCCGATCACTACGGTCTGGAGAAGGTCAAGGAACGGATCATCGAGTATCTGGCGGTCCAGGCACGTACCGGCTCGTTGAAGGGGCCGATTCTTTGCCTCGTAGGTCCTCCGGGCGTGGGTAAGACCTCGCTGGCGCAGTCGATCGCCAAGGCTACGGGCCGTGAATACGTCCGTATGTCGCTGGGCGGCGTGCGCGACGAGGCCGAGATCCGTGGCCACCGCCGCACCTATATCGGCTCCATGCCGGGCAAGATCATCCAGTCGATGAAGAAGGCCAAGACCACCAACGCCTTCATCCTTCTGGACGAAATCGACAAGCTGGGCGCTGACTGGCGCGGTGATCCGTCCTCGGCTTTGCTCGAGGTACTGGATCCGGCGCAAAACAGCACCTTTGGCGACCACTACCTGGAAGTCGATTATGACCTGTCTCAGGTCATGTTCGTCACCACGGCCAATAGCTTGAATATGCCTCAGCCTCTGATGGACCGGATGGAGATCATCCGTGTCAGTGGCTACGCCGAGGATGAAAAGGTAGAGATCGCCAAGCGTCACGTCCTGCCCAAGCAGATGAAGGACCACGGCCTGAAAGAGGGCGAGCTGATCGTCCCCGAACAGACCATCCGTGACCTGATCCGCTACTACACGCGTGAAGCCGGCGTGCGTTCGCTTGAGCGGGCACTGGGCGGTCTGGCGCGCAAGGCTGTGCGCGAGATGGCCAAGACGGATGCCAAGACCATCACCGTGGACGAGGCCAAGCTGGCCGAGTACGCGGGCGTCAAGAAGTTCCGCTATGGCGAGACCGAGGCTGAAGATCAGGTGGGTATCGTCACCGGTCTTGCCTGGACCGAGTTTGGCGGCGACATCCTGACTATCGAAGCCATCAAGATGCCGGGTCGCGGTCGCATGACCGTGACGGGCAATCTGAAGGATGTGATGAAGGAATCCATCTCGGCAGCGGCCTCCTATGTCCGCAGCCGATCGCTTGCCTTTGGCGTCAAGCCGCCGGTCTTTGAGAAGACTGACATCCACGTCCACGTCCCGGATGGCGCAACCCCCAAGGACGGTCCGTCGGCAGGTGTCGCCATGACCGTGGCCATGGTCTCGGTCCTGACGGGCACTCCGATTCGCAAGGATATCGCAATGACGGGTGAAATCACCCTGCGTGGCCGTGTGACGGCGATTGGTGGCTTGAAAGAGAAGTTGTTGGCGGCTTTGCGTTCAGGCGTGAAGACGGTTCTGATTCCTCAGGAGAACGAGAAGGATTTGGAAGACGTCCCTGAGAACGTGAAGTCGGCGCTGGAGATCATCCCGATCTCGACCGCAGACGAGGCGCTCAAGTGGTCGCTGACCGGCACGCTTACGCCGGTCGAGTGGGACGAGGTGGCCGAGCCGCTGATTCCCGCTACGCCCGCAGTCTCTGCCACAGGTACCGGTCAGGCCATCAGCCACTAAGACACTGGGCCTTCAGGGCTTGAAATATCAGCGCGTTTCGGTGACACCGAAGCGCGCTTTTTTCTGGTCGTTGTCAGGAAGAGCGGATTTGTCACCGCGATGATTGGGGGATTTTCGCATGACCAAGACTGAGTTGATTGGCCTGATGGCAGCCAAGGCGGGAATCAGCCGAGATCAAGCTCGCCTCGCTTTGGAAGCCTTTACCGACAATGTCACCTCGGCCCTGACCAAGGGGCAGGACGTGCGTTTGGTGGGATTTGGCACCTTTGTAACGGCCGATCGAAAGGCTGGCGTGGCCCGTAATCCCCAGACGGGAGAGGCAATTGCGAGACCTGCATCACGCACAGCACGATTTAGACCTGGGGAAGGTTTGAAAAGTGCCTTGAACGGCTGAGACTTTTTGGGCATAGAGCCCATCTCAGACGCACGCGTCACGGGCGGTTAGCTCAGCTGGAAGAGCATCTCGTTTACACCGAGAGGGTCGGCGGTTCGAACCCGTCACCGCCTACCATTTCCCTGAAAAATAGATCTACCCCATATGGGGCAACCCTTGCGGTAAGCGGGCGTTGGCACATGATGGCCAGCTAGGGTCGTTGTGATTGGGGTAGTCAGTATGTTGCTAGGCGCGATTTCGGCATTGGTTCTGCTTCAGGCCGGTGCGGGGTCGGGAACAGTGGATCTGGACCTGCAGACCTCTGCCAGGGGCGGGCAGGTAGTCGTGGCCCTGTTTTCTAACGAGAACGACTGGAAGAAAAACCAGAACCCTGTGCGAACCCTAAGACTGCAACCTGGCCAGTCGATGCAGATTGAGGGCCTAGCAGCTGGTCGCTATGGCATCATGGCCTTTCACGACAAGAACAGCGACGGCAAGCTGAACACCCTGCCGATTGGCCTGCCAACCGAGCCCTATGGCTTTTCGAACAATGCCCGTGGTCGTTTTGGACCGCCCAACTGGCGTGCAGCTTCGTTCGAAGTGCGCT
>JAEWEJ010000026.1 GCA_023389455.1 Actinomycetes bacterium
ACCCTCACAAACGCGGCCGGGCTGGAGCACGGCGTCAGCCGTGCTCCCGCCCGGTGGCCCTCACGGACCGGACGTGCTGGTGGGACCTCAGACGCCGCGGGTCGGCCCGAGGTCGAGCGTGACCACCGGGCGCGCCGGGCGCACCGGCACCGCGGGCAGGTGCTTCGCCGGGAGGGTCGCGGGACGCCACGGCTCGCGGCGCTGCTCGAACGCGGTGATCTCGTCCGCGTGCTGGAGCGTCAGACCGATGTCGTCGAGGCCCTCCATGAGCCGCCAGCGCGTGTAGTCGTCGACCTGGAACGGCACGACCACGTCGTCGCAGGTCACGGTGCGCGAGCCGAGGTCCACGGTCACCTCGGTGCCCGGGCGCGTCTCGAGGACCTTCCACAGCAGCTCGACGTCCTCCTGCGCGACCTGCGCCGCCAGGAGCCCCTGCTTGCCGGAGTTGCCGCGGAAGATGTCGGCGAAGCGCGCCGAGATCACGACGCGGAAGCCGTAGTCCTTCAGCGCCCACACCGCGTGCTCGCGGGACGAGCCGGTGCCGAAGTCCGGGCCTGCGACCAGGACCGAGCCGGAGCGGTACGCGTCCTGGTTGAGGACGAACGCCGGGTCGCCACGCCACGCGGCGAACAGCGCGTCCTCGAAGCCCGTGCGCGTGACCCGCTTGAGGTACACGGCGGGGATGATCTGGTCGGTGTCGACGTTGCTGCGCCGCAGCGGGACGCCGACCCCGGTGTGCTGGGTGAACTTCTCCATGATGGCCTGCCTGTCGGGGTCTCGGGGGGGCGTCAGACGGTCTGCAGCGCGTCGTCGGTGGTCAGCGGGCTGCCGTCGGGGACCTCGACGTCCGCGCCCAGGTCGGCGACGGAGGACAGCGTGCCCCGGATGGCCGTGGCAGCCGCGACGAGCGGCGACACCAGGTGGGTGCGTCCGCCCTTGCCCTGCCGACCCTCGAAGTTGCGGTTCGACGTGGACGCCGAACGCTCCTGAGGGGCGAGCTGGTCGGGGTTCATGCCGAGGCACATCGAGCAGCCGGCGTTGCGCCACTCCGCACCGAAGTCCAGGAAGATGCGGTCGAGCCCCTCGGCCTCGGCCTGCAGCCGGACCCGGGCCGAGGCCGGCACCACGAGGACGCGGACGTCCTGCGCCTTGGTGCGGCCCTGGACGAGCTTGGCGACGGCCCGCAGGTCCTCGATCCGGCCGTTGGTGCACGAGCCGATGAAGACCGTGTCGACCTTGATCTCGCGCAGCGGCTGGCCGGGCGTCAGCCCCATGTACTCGATGGCACGCTCGGCGGCGACGCGCTCGTTCGCGTCGGCGATCTGCTCCGGCACCGGCACGTTGCCCGACAGGGGCAGGCCCTGGCCGGGGTTGGTGCCCCACGTGACGAACGGCTCCAGGTCCGCCGCCTCGAGGACGACCTCGGCGTCGAAGACCGCGTCGTCGTCGGTGCGCAGCGTGCGCCAGTACTCGACGGCGGCGTCCCAGTCCGCCCCCTCGGGTGCGTGCGGGCGACCCTTGAGGTACTCGAACGTGGTCTCGTCGGGCGCGATCATGCCGGCGCGCGCACCCGCCTCGATCGACATGTTGCAGATGGTCATCCGCCCCTCCATCGAGAGGTTGCGGATCGCCTCGCCGCGGTACTCCAGGACGTAGCCCTGGCCACCGCCGGTGCCGATCTTGGCGATGATCGCGAGGATGATGTCCTTGGCGCTCGCGCCGATGGGCAGCGTGCCGTTGACCGTGATCGCCATCGTCTTGAACGGCGCGAGCGGCAGCGTCTGCGTCGCCAGGACGTGCTCGACCTCGCTGGTGCCGATACCGAACGCGAGCGCCCCGAAGGCGCCGTGCGTCGACGTGTGCGAGTCGCCGCAGACGACCGTCAGGCCCGGCTGGGTCAGCCCGAGCTGCGGGCCGACCTGGTGGACGATCCCCTGGTCGGCGTCGCCGAGCGAGTGGAGGCGCACACCGAACTCCGCGGCGTTCTGGCGCAGCGTCTCGATCTGCGTGCGGCTCGTCGCGTCGGCGATCGGGCGGTCGATGTCGAGCGTCGGGGTGTTGTGGTCCTCGGTGGCGATCGTGAGGTCCGGGCGCCGCACGGGCCGACCGGCCAGTCGCAGTCCCTCGAACGCCTGCGGGCTCGTGACCTCGTGCACGAGGTGCAGGTCGATGTACAGGAGGTCAGGGGCGCCGTCCGTACCACGGCGCACGACGTGCGCGTCCCAGACCTTCTCCGCCAGCGTGCCGGCCATTGCGTCGTCCTCTCGTCCGGGCGGGGGCCTCCCGGGTCACCGGGCCGATGACCGTTCCGCCGGAGGGCTTGGTGCCCGCCGGCTTGCATCTCAGCCTGCGAGACGCCAATATCGACCTATGGACAACTCTAGCGGAGTCGGCGTCCTGGACAAGGCCGCGTCGGTGCTCAGCGCCCTGGAGGCTGGACCCGCCACCCTTGCGCAGCTGGTCGCTGCCACCCATCTTGCCCGCCCGACGGCCCATCGCCTCGCAGTCGCGCTCGAGCACCACCGTCTGGTCGCCCGCGACCTGCAGGGCAGGTTCGTGCTCGGGCCGCGGCTCTCGGAGCTCGCGACGGCAGCCGGCGAGGACCGGCTGCTGGCCGCCGCCGGACCCGTGCTCACGCTCCTGCGCGACCACACGGGCGAGAGCGCGCAGCTCTACCGGCGCCAGGGCGACCAGCGCATCTGCGTGGCCGCAGCCGAGCGCCCCATCGGCCTGCGCGACTCGATCCCGGTGGGCGCGACGCTCACGATGCAGGCGGGGTCTGCCGCCCAGGTGCTGCTGGCGTGGGAGGAGCCCGACCGGCTGCACCGCGGCCTGCAGGGCTCCAAGTTCACCGCGACGATCCTGTCCGGCGTCCGCCGGCGCGGCTGGGCCCAGTCCGTCTCCGAGCGTGAGGTCGGCGTGGCCTCCGTGTCCGCGCCGGTGCGCGGACCGTCGGGGCGGGTCGTGGCGGCCGTGTCCGTGTCGGGCCCGCTCGAGCGCCTGTCCCGCCAGCCCGGGCGCCTGCACGCCTCCGCCGTGGTCTCCGCCGCCAACCGGCTCACCGAGGTCCTGCGGCGCACCGCCGACTGACACCCCTCCCCCACCACCTCGGGCCCGGGCCCGGCGCGCAGACGCCGGACCCGGGCCCGCACGTCGTCCTGGGCCCGCCCGTCGTCCGGGGGTGCCCGGACCTCGGGGGACCGCGCCGACGTGCGACGACCTCGCACGGTCGACGTGCAGGGCGCACCGCGTGCCCGCACGCGACCCCTGGGCGGGCGGGGTGCGCCTCCACGGCCCGTCGACCGACGGCCACCCCGGCGACGACGAGGGCCCGACGCCGACGGCGACCCTGCCGACGAGGGCAGGGAACGACGACGGCCGGGAACGACGAAGGCCCGGTCACCGTGGTGACCGGGCCTTCAGACGTACCCCCGACCGGATTCGAACCGGCGCTACCGCCGTGAGAGGGCGGCGTGCTAGGCCGCTACACAACGGGGGCCTGTGCTCACGACCCGTAGGCCGTGTGCCGAGTGGATACTGTACCCGACGTCCGCCGCGAGTCGAAACTCGCGTGTCCGCCGACCTCACCGCAGGTGAGACGCATCCGTGCTGCTCACCGGTCTGACGACCGGTGAACTGCGCTGGGGTACCAGGACTCGAACCTAGACTAACTGAACCAGAATCAGTCGTGCTGCCAATTACACCATACCCCAAGGGCTGTGACAGGGCCCGAACCGGACCTGCGCACAACACCAGCGGCGCGCGACCGGGAGCCCCGCACCGACCGGGAACATTACCCGAGCCGGGGCCCACGGGTCCAACTGGCCCGACGTGGCGCGGGTCACGGGTCCCCCGCACCACCCCGCGGGCACGTCAGACCGCGGGGATCTGCCCGATCTCCGAGACGTCGTACCAGAGCAGGTCGCGGTCCTCGAGACGCTCCACGGACTCCTCGTCGCCCCGGAGCACCCCCGCGACGTCACCGGCCGCCTCCGGCTCGTCGACGTGCACGCTCACCACCTGGCGGACGCCGACCTCGACGTCCACCACCACCCCGGACGGGACCGGCACGTCGGCGTGCCCGCGGACCGCACCCTCCGGGACGTCGGCCGCCACGACGACGCGCAGCCGGGGCGCGTCGGGACGGTCCCGGAGCAGCTCGAGCGACGCGTCGGCCGCCGCCGCCTGGGCCGCGTACTCCCACCCCTCCTCGTCCTCGTCGGGCCACTGCGCCTGCAGGGCCGGGGTGACGGCGTGGGCCGCACGCGGTGCGAGCCGCACAGGGGACTCGCCCTGCAGCTCGTCGAGGGTCACGGGAAGGTAGACGCGCACGGCACCAGTGTGCCGCGCGCGGCTCAGCCGACGGGGACCTGCGTCCCCGGAGCGTCGACCCGCAGAGCGGCGACCACCTCGGCGGCGAGGGCGGCCACGGCCCGCCGCGCGGGTGAGCCCGGCGCGACCTCCCGTAGGGCTCGGCCCTCGAGCATCGCGGAGTCGACGGCGGGGCGGTCCTCGGGGACGAGCACCACCTCCTCCACCCCGGCGTACCGGGCGAGCGCCGCCGCCACGGCCTCACCGGGGCGCGCGCCCGCCGCGGTCGGCCGGACCCGGTTGACGACGACCCTGCGGGACAGCGCGAGCCCCCGCTCGGACGCGTCCGCGAGCGCGCGCACGAGCCGCTGCACGCCCACGGGGTCGGCGGCGCCCACGACCACGACGAGGTCCGCCTGCTCGAGCGCCACGAGGGTGGCCGCGTTGCGGGACGGCGCCCGGGTGTCGTAGCTCAGCATCTCGTCCTGCTCCAGGCAGAAGCCGGTGTCGAGCACCGTCACCTCGGCCACGGCGCGCGCCTGACCGAGCACGAGCTCGAGCGAGCTTCCGGGCAGCTCCGGCCAACGGTCCGCACGCGAGATGCCGGACAGCAGCCGCAGGTCCGGCAGCACGAAGGGCGCGAGCCGGGCCAGCGTCACGACGTCCAGCGCGCCCTGCCCGGCCGCGCGGGCCGCGGCCGCCAGCCCGGGCGCCTCGTCCAGGACGCCCAGCACCTGCGCGACCACGCCGCCGTACGTGTCCGCGTCGGCCAGGAGCGTCGAGCGGCCGAGCGCCGCGATCTCGGCGGCGAGGTTCACCGCGACGAACGTGCGCCCCGGTGCACCGGTCGGCCCCCAGA
>JAEWEJ010000032.1 GCA_023389455.1 Actinomycetes bacterium
GGCGGAACCCGTCGACGAACGGCGCGCGCAGCGCGGCCGGCAGCCCGGCCGCGGCGTCGCGGGCGGCGGCGGGCATCGTCACGGCGAGCCGCGACGTCAGCAGCGCGACGACGACGGCGGACCCGATGACCCCGCCCACCTGGCGGTTCGTGTTGAACGCCCCGGCCCCGGCACCGGCGGTGCGCTGGTCGAGCCCCGTCGTCGCGAGGTTGCCGAGCGGCGAGAAGACCAGGCCCGTCCCGACGCCGAACCCGAGCATGGGCACGACGAGCCGCCACACCGCGACGTCCGGCTGGATCTGCGTCGCGAGGATCCCGATGGAGACCGCGAGCACCGAGAAGCCGGTGGCGACCACCCACTTGCCCGCGACCCGGTCGGACAGCCGCCCCGCGAACGGCGCGACGACGCCGGAGATCAGCGACCCGGGCAGCCCGACGAGCGCCGCGTGCAGCGGGGAGAGCCCGAGCACCTGCTGCAGGTAGAGCGTGAAGGGGAAGAAGATCCCGGTCATGGCGAACGAGACGGCGGCACCCGCCACGTTCGCCAGCGCGAAGTTGCGGTGCACGAACAGGCGCAGCGGCAGCAGGGCGTCGTCGCCGCGGTGGCGCTGCCACAGCAGGAACGCGGCGGACACGAGCACGCCCGCACCGACGACCACGGGCACGCTCACCGGCCCGACGATGGTGCCCCAGTCGTAGGTCGGCCCTTCCTGGAGCCCGAACACGAGCAGCGCCAGGCCGACGACCGACAGCACCACGCCCGGCACGTCGAACGTGCGCGCGTGCGTCGGCAGAGCCGGCAGGCGCGTCACCGAGAGCCACAGCGCGACCAGGCCGACGGGGATGTTGACGTAGAAGATCCACTCCCAGCCGATGGTCTCGACGATGACGCCGCCGAGCACGGGGCCGGTGATCGTCGCGACGCCCGCGACCGAGCCCCAGATCCCCAGGGCCGCGCCGCGCTTCTGCGCGGGGAACACCCGGGTGATCATCGCCATCGTCTGCGGGGTCATCAGCGCGCCGCCGATGCCCTGCACGGCACGTGCCGCGATGAGCACGCCCACCGAGCCGGCCAGGCCGCACGCGAGGGACGCGGCCGTGAACACCACGAGGCCGGCGACGAACACGGGCCGCGGGCCGAACCGGTCACCGAGCCTGCCGGTCACCAGCAGCAGCACCGCGAACGTCAGCAGGTAGGCGCTGTTGACCCAGCCGACGGTGACCAGGCTCGCGTCGAACACGTCCTGGAGGGTCGGCACGGCGATGTTCACGATGGTCGTGTCGACCATGATCATGAAGAAGCCGAGGCACAGCGGTGGCAGGACGCTCCACGGGCTGCGGCCCTGCAGGTCGACGCCGGGTGCGGACGAGGTCATGGCGTGCTCCGGTCTGGCGGCGCCACGGGGGCGCGGTGGTGACGTGAGGTGCGGCGGCCGCGCGGGGGCGACGTCGGCGTGAGGTCGGTCGACGGGACGGGCTCAGCCCGGGTGCGCGTCGACCTGCGCCCGGCCGCGCTCGCGCGCGGCCAGGAAGTCGTCGGGCGGGGGTCCGCCCCAGGTGAGGGTGCCGTCGGCGAGGTCGCGCAGCACGTCGTCCAGCCACTCGACCTCGCGCTCGAGCAGCGCGAGCTCGCGCTCCCCGTCGAGGACGAAGCGGCGGGGCAGACCGAGGGTGAGCACGTCGTCGAGGCGGGTGCGCAGGTCGGTGAGCCGCGCGGCCTCCCGGTCGCGGCGTGCCGTCAGCGCGGCGGCCACCTCCTCGGCCGGGAGGCGCGGTGCGTGCGCGAGCCCGACCGGGAAGTCCGGGTACGCGGGACGGTGGTCCGCGAGGTACGCGGTGACGGCGCGCTCGAGGGCGGCACGCCCCGAGGGCGTCAGGCGGTAGGTGGTGCGCTCGGGCCGGTTGCCGCACCGCTCGGTGCCGACGGCGGCGACGAGGCCGTCGCGCTCGAGCCGTTGCACCGCGTGGTAGACGGCGCCCGGGTTCACCCGGACGAGCCGGTCGTCGCCGCGCTCGACGAGCGTGGTGTAGACGTCGTACGGGTGGCGGGGCCGCTCGTCGAGCAGGCCGAGGACGAGGACCGCGACCGCGCTCGGCTCGCTCGCCATGCTGCCCCCTCGTCGACCCGTGACCTTCGTCCTACTCCGCGCGGAACATTACGCGCGGAACAGCGGGCAGTCCACCGGGACGCACCGCGGGCCGGGCCCCCCGAGGGGACCCGGCCCGCGACGGGCGTCGGACGTCAGGCCTCGATGCCCTCGAACAGCTCGGTGACCAGCGCCGCGACCGGGGACCGCTCCGAGCGCGTGAGGGTCACGTGGGCGAACAGCGGGTGCCCCTTGAGCGCCTCGATCACCGCCGCGACCCCGTCGTGCCGCCCGACGCGCAGGTTGTCGCGCTGTGCCACGTCGTGCGTGAGCACCACCCGCGACGACTGCCCGATGCGCGAGAGCACCGTCAGCAGGACGTTGCGCTCGAGCGACTGGGCCTCGTCGACGATGACGAACGCGTCGTGCAGCGACCGGCCGCGGATGTGGGTCAGCGGCAGGACCTCGAGCAGGTCGCGGTCCAGGACCTCCTCGACGACCTCCTTGCTGACCAGGGCGCCGAGCGTGTCGAACACGGCCTGCGCCCACGGGTTCATCTTCTCGGCCTCGCTCCCGGGCAGGTAGCCCAGGTCCTGGCCGCCGACGGCGTACAGCGGCCGGAAGACCATGACCTTGCGGTGCTGCCGGCGCTCGAGCACGGCCTCGAGCCCGGCGCACAGCGCGAGCGCGGACTTGCCCGTGCCGGCGCGCCCGCCCAGGGAGACGATCCCGATCTCCTCGTCGAGCAGCAGGTCGATCGCGACGCGCTGCTCGGCCGACCGGCCGTGCACGCCGAAGACGTCCTGGTCGCCCCTCACCAGCTGGACGTGCTTGTCCGCCGTCACGCGCCCCAGGGCCGAGCCGCGCGGGCTGTGCAGCACCAGGCCGGTGTGGCACAGCAGGTCCCCGGCCCGCGCGGCCAGGGCGGTGGGCCCGGCGACCACGTCCGCCAGCGCCACCGACTCGTGCTCCCACAGGTCCGCCATCTGCTGCTCGGAGAGGTCGAGCGCGTCCATGCCCGTCCAGCCGGAGTCGACCGCCAGCTCGGCGCGGTACTCCTCTGCCGGCAGCCCGACCGCGGACGCCTTGACGCGCATCGGCAGGTCCTTGGACACGACGACGACGTGCTGCCCCTCGGCCGCCAGGTTCGCCGCGACCGCCAGGATGCGGGTGTCGTTGTCGCCCAGCCGGAAGCCGGCGGGCAGGACCGCGGGGTCCACGTGGTTGAGCTCCACGCGCAGCGTGCCGCCCTGCTCCGTGACCGGGACGGCCGCGTCGAGCCGCCCGTGCTCCACGCGCAGGTCGTCGAGCATGCGCAGGGCGCTGCGGGCGAAGTAGCCCAGCTCGGCATGGTGCCGCTTGGCCTCGAGCTCCGTGATCACCACCACGGGCAGGACCACGTCGTGCTCCGCGAACCGCAGGATCGCCCGCGGGTCGGAGAGCAGGACCGACGTGTCGAGGACGTACGTCAGACGGGGTTCGGACGCCTCGCCCGTGGTGCGTGCGGTTCCCTCGTCGTGCTGCTGCGAGATCTGGTCCACGGCAGGCTCCCCTCGGCGCGCATGTGCCGGTCTGGGCGCCGTCCGGCGACTCGTGGCGCAGGTGCGCACGCGGGTCGGCGTCCGGCGGCGGGACGGGGTCGGCCGGCCGAGGGCCGGGACCGGCCCTCCTCCCGGAGCACATGCTCCATGGGCTGACCTCCCGGGACGACGGGCGTCGTCCGTTGCCCGCAACGTAACCCGCGTCACATCCATGACGCCGCGATTCGGGTCACGACACGCGAATCGTCACACGCCGTTCACCTGCGGGACGGACGTGGCTCAGCGGCCCAGCCGGCGTTCGCGCTGGCTGTAGGCCCGCACCGCACGCAGGAAGTCGACGCGACGGAAGTCGGGCCAGTACGCCTCGCAGAAGTAGAACTCGGAGTGCGCGCTCTGCCACAGCAGGAAGCCGCCGAGCCGCTGCTCGCCCGAGGTGCGGATCACCAGGTCGGGGTCGGGCTGGCCCTTCGTGTACAGGTGCTCGGCGATGTGCTCGACGTCGAACGCCTCCGCGAGCTCGTCGAGGCTGGAGCCCGCCTCGGCGTGCATCCGCAGGAACGAGCGCACGGCGTCCGCGATCTCGCGGCGCCCGCCGTAGCCGACCGCCGCGTTGACGTGCAGGCCCTGCACGTCGGACGTCGCGTCCTGCGCGGCCTTCAGCGCGGCCGCGGTGCGGTCCGGCAGCATGTCGAGCGCGCCCACGGCCTGGATCCGCCAGCGCCGCTCGGCCGCCAGCTCCCCCACCACGTCCTCGATGACCTGCAGCAGCTCGCCCAGCTCCTCCGGGTCGCGCGCGAGGTTGTCCGTCGACAGCAGCCAGAGGGTCACCACCTCGACGCCGACGTCCTCGCTCCACTGCAGGAGGTCGGCGATCTTGTCGGCGCCCTTGCGGTGCCCCGTGGCCGACGACAGCCCGCTGCCCCGCGCCCACCGGCGGTTGCCGTCGAGGATCACCCCGACGTGGCGGGGGACGCGCTCCTTGTCCAGGGACGTCGCCAGGCGGCGCTCGTACAGGCCGTACAGCGGGTGCGGCAGGCGCACGCGTAGCCTCCCTGGGAGCGGGCCGTCGGACGCCTCCACGGTACTCGCCGCAGGGCCCTGCGCGGGCCGCAAGGTCCCGATCACCTCCGGAACAGGCGTAACCTACGGTCACGTAGGTACGCCCGGACGAAAGCGGTCACACCCTCCGATGAGCACTCACCCGGCGCCTGGTCAGCACTCCTCCCGCCCCGGTCAGCACGCGACCGCCGAGAGCAGCACCGACGACCAGGGGGCACTCTCCCGGGCCGCCGACGCGGTCGGGGACGCCGTCGAGGCGGCGGTCGACGCGGTCAAGCCGCGACTGCGCGGCTGGATCCACGCGGGCGTCGCGCCGATCGCCCTGGTCGCCTCGGTCGTGCTCGTCGCGCTGTCCCCCACCGCGGCCGCACGCTGGTCGACCGCCGTGTTCGGGGTGACCGCCGTGATGCTCTTCGGCACCAGCGCGGTGTACCACCGCGGGACCTGGTCGCCGCGGACCTTCGCCGTGCTGCGGCGCCTGGACCACACCAACATCTTCCTCATCATCGCCGGCACCTACACGCCGCTGGCGGTCCTGCTGCTCCCGCCCGCGACCGCGCGCACGCTGCTGGTCATCGTGTGGTCCGGCGCCCTGGTCGGCATGCTCGCGCGCATCTTCTGGCTCGGTGCGCCGCGCTGGGTGTACGTGCCGATCTACCTGGCCCTCGGCTGGGTCGCCGTGGGCTACTTCCCCCAGTTCTGGCAGACCGGCGGCCCGACGATCGTCTGGTTCATCGCCGTCGGGGGGCTCGCGTACACGGTCGGCGCGATCGTCTACGGCATGAAGCGCCCCAACCCGAGCCCCCGCTGGTTCGGGTTCCACGAGATCTTCCACGCCCTGACGGTGGTCGGGTACGGCTGCCACTTCGTGGCCGTCGCGATCGCGGTGTCCCGCCTGGGCTGATCCGCCCGCGGGCCGACCCGTCGGCGGGCCCGACCCGTCGGCCGACCGGACGGTGCGCCGTCAGGTCCGCGGGACGACCGCGTACCGCCGGTTGCGCAGGGACGGGTCGCGCTCGCGCACCGCGTGCAGCGCCGCCGCGTCGAGGTCGACGGTCCGCACCTGCGGGGTCTCGTCCATCTCCAGGCCCACGACGCCGTCCGGGCCGACGACGAGCGAGCGTCCCACGACGCCCTTGCCGGCCTGCCCGACCGCGACGACGGCCGCGGTGTTCTCGATGGCCCGCGCCACGGCGAGCGTGCGCCAGTGCAGCGCCTTGAGGTCGCCCGCGACCCACGCCGCCGGGACCACCAGCACGTCGGCCCCCGCATCGACCAGCCGCCGCGCGGACTCCGGGAAGCGCAGGTCGTAGCAGGTCAGCACCCCGAGCCGCAGGCCGGCGACGTCCACGACGAGCGGCGGGGCGTCCGCCGGACCCGGCGCGAGGCGGTCGGACTCGCGCTGCCCGAAGGCGTCGTAGAGGTGCACCTTGCGGTAGACCCCCGCGAGGGCGCCGGTGGCGTCGACCGCCACGACGGCGTTGACCGCGCGCGGCCGACCGTCGGGACCCGGTGCACCGTCGGGCAGCGTGGTGCCGGCGACGACCGCGAGCCCGTGCGCCGCCGCGGCCCGGCGCAGCGCGCCGACGAACGGCCCGTCGAGCGGCTCGGCCAGCTCGATCCCCACCCCGCGCGGGTCGTAGGCGGAGGCGTACTCCGGCAGCACGACGACGGCCGCGCGGGCCCGCGCGGCCGTCGTCGTGCTGCCGGAGTACGC
>JAEWEJ010000047.1 GCA_023389455.1 Actinomycetes bacterium
GTGCCGTCCCGACCGGCGTCGTGCCCACGGTCGTCGCCGGCCCGCCCGCACCGACGGCGTCCGTCGGTGCGGCGGCCCACGAGACCGGCCGGCCCGCGGCCGACGTGCCGGACCCCGCTGCCACGCAGCTCATGGACCCGGTGGAGCTGGACGCCGGCTACGACGAGCACGACGGCGCCGGGTACGACCGGACCGGGTACGACAGGCCCGCGTACGGCGAGCCCGGGTACGGCGAGCCTGCGCACCCCGACCCTCGCGGCGACGTCGTCGAGGGGGAGCTGCTGCACGACGCGCTCGACGAGCCCCCCGCCGCCCCGGTCGACACGGTGCTCGCGCTCGGCGCGAACCTCGGTTCGGCGCAGGACACGCTGCGCCGGGCCGTCGCCGACCTCGCCGCGACGCCGGGCCTCGAGCTCGTGGCGGTGTCCCCGCTGGCGCGGACCGCCGCCGTCGGGCCCGAGCAGCCCGACTACCTCAACGCCGTCGTCCTGGCACGGACCACGCTGTCCGCACGCGACCTGCTGCGTGCCGTGCACGCCGTCGAGCACGCGCACGGGCGGGAGCGGGCCGAGCGCTGGGGGCCGCGCACCCTCGACGTCGACATCATCGTGTACGGCGACACCCTGGCCGTCACCGACGACCTGGAGCTGCCGCACCCGCGCGCGCACGAGCGGGCGTTCGTGCTGGAGCCGTGGGCGCAGGTCGACCCCGAGGCGGTCCTGCCCGGGCTCGGCGGCGGTCCCGTCGCGCAGCTCGCCGCGACGGCACCGGACCGTGACGGCGTGCGGTGGATGGCGCTGGACTGGCTGACCGCCCCGGTGCCCGCCGCCATCCCGGAGCCGGACGGTGCCGACGCGGGGGAGGCGCACCGACCGTGACCGCCACCCGGCCACGCACCCTCGTCCTCCTGGCGGTCGCGGTGACCGCGGTGACGTGGTGGGCCATGCGGATGACGGTCGGACGGGGTGCCGCGACGCCCCCGGACGTGCCGTGGCTCGTGGTCGCCGTCGAGCTGGTCATCGCCGGCGTCGTGCTGTCGATGGGCTGGGCCGTGCGCCAGTACCAGCGCGGCAAGCGGCCGCTCCTCGACCCGGTGCGCGCAGCGCGGACCGCCGTGCTGGCGAAGGCGTCGTGCTACACCGGCGCGCTCCTGACCGGCTGGTACGGGGGGCAGGCCCTGTCGCTGCTGGCGGACGCCGACGTGCCGGGCAGCACCACCCGGGCCGGTGCCGCGGGGGTCGCGGTGGTCGGGGCGGTGGCGCTCGCCGTCGTCGGGCTCGTCGTCGAGCACTGGTGCCGGATCCCGCCGCCCGACTCCGAGGAGAAGGACGTCACGCGGCGCACGGAGCCGGACCCGTCCGTGGGCTGACCGTGGGCGTCCGGCCCGCGCGTCGGCGACCGGCCCGCGATGCGGGAGGATGTGCACCATGACCACGACCCCCGGGACGCAGGGCGCGCCGGCAGACGCGGACCCGTTCGACCTGCACGACGTCGCCTGGACCGCCGTGTCGCCGCGCCTGGCGACGGCCCGGCTGCTGGTCCTCGGTATCTGGGCCGTCGTGCTGCTCGTGCCGGCGGTCGTGCCCGCGCTGGTGTTCGACGTGCCGTGGCTGTGGGCCGCGCCCGGCCTGGTCGCGCTGCTGATGGCGTGGGGTGCCGTGCTGGTGCCCCGGCAGGTCCGGGCCCTGCGGTACGCGGAGCGCGCCGACGACCTGCTGATCCGCCGCGGCATCCTCGTGCGTGAGCTCGTGGTGGTCCCGTACGGCCGCATGCAGTACGTCGACGTGACGTCCGGCCCGCTCGCGCGACGCCTCGGGATCGCCACCGTGCAGCTGCACACCGCGGCGCCGGGCACCGACGCGACGATCCCCGGGCTGCCGCCGACCGAGGCGGCGCGCCTGCGCGACCGGCTGGCGTCGCGCGGTGAGGCCCGGCTGGCGGGGCTGTGAGCACCGCGCTGCACCCCGTGCCCGAGTCCGCGGGCGAGGAGGGCTACGACTGGCGGCGACTGCACCCGGTGACCCCCGCCCTGCGTGGGTGGAAGGTGCTGGCCGCCTTCGTGGCCATCGTGGGCTTCCAGATGTCCGACAACCTCCGCGAGGTCGTGCGCGCGCTGGGGCCCGGCCGCGGGTGGCTCGTGGTGCTCGGCGGCGTCCTGCTCGTCGGGGTCGTCGGCTTCGCGTACTCGGCGCTCGCATGGCGCGTGATGCGGTTCGCGGTGACCGACAGCGCCGTGCACCTGCGCACCGGCCTGCTGTTCCGTCAGCAGCGCCAGGCGCGCCTGGACCGGCTGCAGGCGGTCGACGTGGTGCAGCCGCTGCTCGCGCGCCTGCTCGGCCTCGCCCAGCTCAACCTGGAGGTCGCCGGCGGCACGGGGTCGGCCGTGCAGCTCGCGTTCCTGCGCGAGGCCGAGGCGACGTCGCTGCGCGCGCAGATCCTCGCGCTCGCGGCCGGCGTCGGGCCGGCCGTCGCTCCCGCGACGTCCGTGGCGGGTGAGACCACGGTGCCCGGCCCGGACGGGCCGCCGGCCCCGGCTCCCGCGCCCGCGCCGGTGTACGAGGCCGCGCCGGAGCGTCAGGTGTACGAGCTGCCGATGCCGCGGCTCATCGGGTCGATCCTGCGCTCGGTGCCGCCCTGGGCGCTCGTCGGCGGGTTCGTCGCCGTGGTCGTGGGCAGCATCGTGGCCGGTGACGTCAGCGGCATGCTGGTGCTCGTCCCCGGCGCGCTGGGGGTCGGCGGCTACGTGTGGGGCCGCATCAACACCGGTGCGACGTTCCGTGCGGCCGTGTCGCCGGACGGCATCCGGCTGCGGCACGGCCTGACCGAGACCCGCACGCAGACCGTGCCCCCGGGCCGGGTGCAGGCCGTGCGGATCAGCCAGGGGCCGCTGTGGCGCGGTGCCGACTGGTGGCGCGTCGAGATCAACGTCGCCGGGTACGGCGCGGAGGCCACGACCGAGTCCGTCCTGCACCCCGTCGCCACGCGTGCCGAGGCCGCGGTCGCGCTCTGGCTCGTCCTGCCCGACCTCGGTGTCGAGGACCCGTTGCGGACGCTCGACGCCGCGTTGACGGGCGTCGACGACGACGGCGGCTTCACGCCGGCCCCGCGTCGGGCGCGGTGGGTCGATCCCGTCAGCCGGCGGCGGCACGGCGTCCTGGTGACCCGCACCGCGCTGCTCATGCGCTCGGGCCGCTGGTGGCGGTCGGTCGTGGTCGTCCCGCACGAGCGCACCCAGAGCATCGGGCTCGGCCAGGGGCCTCTGCAGCGGCGCCTGCGGCTCGCGTCGTTCGTCGCGCACTCGACCCCCGGGCCGGTGTCGCCCCGCGTCTCGCACCTCGACCAGCACGTCGCCGCGGCGCTCCTCGAGGAGCAGGCCCGCCGTGCGCGCGAGGCACGAGCCGTCGCGGGACCGGAGCTGTGGATGCGGGCCGCCGGCACCGAGCTCGACGCCGCGGAGGTCGCCGGGGCGCAGCCGCCGCGCAGCGCCGACGACGTCGCGCCGCAGCCCTTCACGCCGGAGCCCGCGCGGGGTGCGGCCGGAGCGGACGCCTTGCTCCATCTCCCGACCGCGCGCCAGGACGCCACCGTGCCGCCCGACGCCACCGCGCCGCAGGACCCCGCGGCACTGCAGGCCCCCACCGCGCCGCGGGTCCCCGCGGCGCTGCAGGACCCCGCCCTGCCGCACGACCCCGCCCTGCCGCACGATCCCGAGGAGCCCCGGCCGTGAGCGGTGACCCCGCGTCCCGCCCCGGGCGGCTCGGTGTCGGCGTCGTCGGTGCCGGCCGGGTCGGTGCCGTCCTCGGCAGCGCGCTGCGCGGTGCGGGCCACCCCGTCGTCGGGGTGTCCGCCGTGTCGGAGGCGTCGCGGGAGCGCGCGTCGGTCCTGCTGCCCGGCGTCCCCGTCCTGGAGGTCCCGGAGGTCGTGCGGCGGGCCGAGCTCGTCCTGCTCGCCGTCCCCGACGACGCGCTCGCACCGCTCGTGCGGGGCCTGGCGGAGACCGGCGCGTGGCAGGCCGGGCAGATCGCCGTGCACACCTCCGGCCGCTTCGGCACGGCGGTCCTCGACCCGGCGCGTTCCGCGGGCGTCATCCCGCTCGCGCTGCACCCGGCCATGACGTTCACGGGGACCTCGCTGGACCTCGCGCGGCTCGTCGGCTGCGCGTTCGCGGTGAGCGCCCCGGCGGCGGTGCTGCCCATCGGCCAGGCGCTCGTCGTGGAGATCGGCGGTGAGCCGGTCGTCGTCGAGGAGGCCCGCCGCCCGCTGTACCACGCCGGCCTCGCCCACGGGGCGAACCACCTGGTGGTGCTGGTCGCCCAGGCCGCGCAGGTGCTGCGCGCCGCGGGTGTCGAGGAGCCCGGCCGGGTGCTGCGCCCGTTGCTCGAGGCCGCCCTGGACGGGGCCCTGCGCGCCGAGGACTCCGC
>JAEWEJ010000095.1 GCA_023389455.1 Actinomycetes bacterium
GCACCGAGCGCCGCGGACGCCCGCGCCGCCGTGCGTGCCGGCCTGCCCGTGCTGGACGAGCTCGGGCTCTGACGCCGGGCGGCGGTGCGTCGGGGTGGCGCGTCGCACACCGGGTCCACGTCGTCGCAGGTCGGGACCGTGTGAGGATGGACGCCGTGAGAGACGACTCGTTCTACGACGCCGTCGGGGGGCACGAGACGTTCGTCCGGCTCGTCGACGAGTTCTACCGCGGCGTCGCGACGGACCCCGTGCTCAAGCCCATGTACCCCGAGGAGGACCTCGGCCCCGCGGCGGAGCGGCTCACCCTCTTCCTCGAGCAGTACTGGGGCGGGCCCACCACGTACTCCGAGCAGCGGGGCCACCCGCGGCTGCGCATGCGCCACGCGCCGTACAAGGTCAACCCGGACGCCCGGGACCGGTGGCTGCGCCACATGCGCGCCGCCGTCGACCAGCTCGACCTCGCCCCGCTGCACCGCGCCCAGCTCTGGGACTACCTGGAACGCGCCGCGCACTCCATGCTCAACACCTTCGAGGACTGACGATGACGCTGCCCGACGCGAGCCACGACCCGGTCGGCGCGGTGCTGCGCGCCCTCGACCTGAGCGCGGACCCCTCCGAGCCGGACACGTTCCACGGGCTGAGCCTGCCGCAGCCGCAAGGGCGGGTGTTCGGCGGGCAGGTCCTGGCGCAGTCCCTGCTGGCCGCCGGGCGGACCGTCCCCGACGGCCGCCTGCCGCACTCGCTGCACGGCTACTTCCTGCGCCCGGGCGACGACGCGGCCCCCATCGGGTTCGCCGTCGAGCGCCTGCGTGACGGCCGCTCGTTCTCCGCGCGCCGCACGCACGCCCTGCAGGGCGGTGCGCCGATCCTGTCGATGATCGCCTCGTTCCAGGAGCAGCAGCCCGGCATCGAGTACGCCGAGGACATGCCGGAGGTGCCCGGCCCGGAGGAGGTCGGCTCCGCGCTCGAGGCGCTGGGCGGCGTGGACCACCCGATGGCGCGGTTCTGGGCGCAGGAGTCGGCGTTCGACCTGCGGCACGTGGACGGCCCGATCTACCTGCGCGCCTCGTCCGTCTCGCCGCTGGGGCGGCAGTGCGTGTGGGCCCGTGCGCGGGGGCCCGTGCCCGGGGACCAGCTGCTGCACCGTGCGCTGCTCGCGTACGCGTGCGACCAGATCATGCTCGAGCCGGTGCTGCGGCGGGCGGGCCGCCCGTGGGCCACGCCAGGGCTGTCGATGGCCAGCCTCGACCACGCCATGTGGTGGCACCGGGACGTCCGGGTCGACGACTGGCTGCTCTTCGTGCAGTCGACGCCGAGCGCACAGGGCGGCCGCGGCCTGGGCGCTGCGCGGGTGTTCGACCGCGAGGGGACGTTGGTCGCGTCGATCGCGCAGGAGGGCATGGTCCGGGTCCCCGACTGACCCCGCGCCCGCGCGACGGGGTGCGCGCAGGCGCAGGTCGGGTGAGGATTCCGGCATGGCCAGGCTCCGACGGGTACGCATCGACCAGCCGGGCTGGACGCGACGACGCGCCGGGAAGGGCTGGGTCTACCTCGACCACGAGCGTCGACGCGTCGAGGAGCCGGAGCACCTGGACCGGATCCGCACGCTCGCGATCCCGCCGGCGTGGCAGCAGGTCTGGATCTGCCCCTCGCCCAACGGGCACATCCAGGCCGCCGGCCTCGACGACGCCCGCCGCCGGCAGTACCTGTACCACGTGCAGTGGCAGGAGCGACGCGCACGGCTCAAGCACGAGCACGTCCTGCAGGTGGCCCGGCGGCTGCCCGGCGCCCGTCGACGGGTCCGCGCCGACCTGGCGCTGGACGGCATGCCGAGGGACAAGGCGCTCGCACTGGCGTTCCGGCTGCTCGACCGCGCATACCTGCGCGTGGGTACCGAGGGCTACACCCGCAAGCACGGGTCGTTCGGGCTCGCGACGCTGCGTCGTGAGCACGTCCACGTGCTCGCCGACGACGACGGCAGGCCCGGGGCCGTGCACCTGCGCTTCCCGGCCAAGTCGGGCCAGGTCCGCGACACGGTCGTCGACGACGAGACGGTCGCGGAGCTGGTGCGCACCCTGCTGCGACGCCGCGACGCGAGCCCCGAGCTGCTCGCGTGGCGCGACGACGCCGGCTGGCACGACGTGACGAGCGCCGACGTCGGCGGGTACGTGCGCGACCGCCTCGGCGAGGCGACGCCGAAGGACTTCAGGACGTGGCACGGAACCGTCCGGGCGGCGCGCGGCCTCGCCGCCGCCGGTCCCCCACCGGCGACCGAGCGCGGCCGACGCCGTGTCCTGAGCGGCGTCGTGAAGGACGTCGCCGAGGAGCTGGGCAACACCCCGACCGTGGCCCGCAGCTCCTACATCGACCCTCGCGTCATCGAGCTGTGGGAGCGGGGCACGACCATCGAGCCGACCCGCTCGCAGCAGGTCGCCGAGCGCCGCACCCTCGAGCTCCTGGCCGACTGAGCCGCACCGGGTGCGGGCCGGTGCGCCCGGCCGCAGACTGCCCGGATGAGCGACGCGCGCACCGACGTCCCGCCCGGCACCGCCCCGGAGCCCGACCTGGCGCCCGAGCCCGTCGCACGCACGCTCCCCGGCCTGGTGCCCGGACCCGGGCCCGACGGGCGGCCGCGCCCGGACGCACCGCTGGTGGCCGTCACGGGCGTCACGGGCTACGTCGGCGGGCGCCTGGTGCCCGAGCTGCTCGCGGCCGGGTACCGGGTGCGCGCGCTGGCGCGGCACCCCGAGCGCCTGCGCGGGCGGCCCTGGTACGACGAGGTCGAGGTGGTGGAGGCCGACGCCGCGGACCCCGAGCAGATCGGCCCGGCGCTCGAGGGCGCCGACGTCGCGTACTACCTCATCCACTCCCTCGGCACCGGGCGCACGTTCGAGCAGCGCGACCGGCACACGGCCCTGGTCTTCGGTCAGGCGGCGCGTGAGGCGGGCGTCGGGCGCATCGTCTACCTCGGCGGCCTGCACCCCGAGGGCGAGGAGCTGTCGCCGCACCTGGCGTCGCGCACCGAGGTCGGGGAGATCCTGCTCGCGTCGGGCGTGCCGACGACCGTGCTGCGTGCCGCCGTGATCCTCGGCTCGGGGTCCGCGTCGTTCGAGATGATGCGCTACCTCACCGAGCGGCTGCCCGCCATGACCGTGCCGAAGTGGGTGCAGAACCGGATCCAGCCCATCGCGGTCCGGGACGTCCTGCGCTACCTCGTCGGGTCGGCCGCCATGCCGCCCGACGTGTCGCGCGCCTTCGACATCGGCGGCCCCGACGTGCTGACCTACCGCGACATGATGCAGCGCTACGCGCACATCGCCGGGCTGCCGCGGCGGGCCATCGTGGCCGTGCCCGTGCTGACACCCCGGCTGTCGAGCCTGTGGGTCTCGCTCGTCACGCCGGTCCCCGGCGGCCTGGCCCGGCCGCTGGTCGAGTCGCTGGTGCACGAGGTCGTCTGCGACGAGCACGACGTCGCCGCGTACGTGCCCGACCCGCCGGACGGCCTGGTCGGCTTCGACCGGGCGGTGCGCCTGGCGCTCGCCCGGGTCCAGGGCGCCGGTGTGACCACGCGGTGGTCGTCCGCCGCTCCCCCGGGCGCACCCAGCGACCCGCTGCCGTCCGACCCGGACTGGGCCGGTGGCTCGCTGTACGTCGACGAGCGGCGCGTCCGGGTCGACGCGTCGCCGGCCGCGCTGTGGCGCGTGGTCGAGGCCGTCGGCGGCGAGCGCGGCTGGTACTCGTGGACGCTCGCCTGGCGCGTCCGCGGGCTGCTGGACCGCGTCGTCGGCGGGCCGGGGCTGCGACGCGGGCGACGCGACCCGGCACGGCTGCTGCTCGACGACGCGGTCGACTTCTGGCGCGTCGAGCAGATCGTGCCCGGCCGGCTGCTGCGGCTGCGCGCCGAGATGCGGCTGCCGGGCCTGGCGTGGCTCGAGCTGCGCGTGGAGCCGGCGGACGCACCGGTGGACGGCGAGGCGCCGCCCGTCGACCCCGACAGCGGCCCCTGGGACCCCGCGGAGTGGCGACGTCCGCCGGTGGTGTTCGCGCAGCGCGCGCTCTTCCACCCCCACGGCCTGGCCGGCCAGCTCTACTGGTGGGCGGTGTACCCGTTCCACGGCGTGGTGTTCGGGGGCATGCAGCGCAACGTCGCGCGGGCCGCGGCGACGGCCGAGCGGGCCCGCCGGGACCGCGCCGGCCG
>JAEWEJ010000106.1 GCA_023389455.1 Actinomycetes bacterium
CGCCACCTGCACGGCGCTGCCCGACGCGTACTGCTCGACGCACCCGCGCTGGCCGCAGCCGCACTCCAGGCCGTCGGGCACCAGCGTGAGGTGACCGACCTCGCCGGCCGCACGCCGGGCACCGCGACGCAGCGTGCCGTCGAGCAGCAGACCGGCGGCCACCCCGGTGCCGAGCGCCAGGAACGCGAGGTCACGGGGCGCGGGCACCGCGTCGACCGTGTGGGCGGCGCCGACGACCGCGGCGTTGAGGTCGTTCTCGACCCGGACGGGCACCCGCCCGCCCAGCGCCGCCGCCACGGCCGACGCCAGCGCGAAGGGGTGCGCGACGCCCACGTTGACGGCGTGCTCGACCGTGCCCGTGACGGGGTCGACCACACCCGGCACCCCGATCCCGACCCCGCTCAGCGCGGCGACCGCCATGCCCCGCTCCGCGGTGAGCACCTCCACGCAGGTCCGCACGGCGGCGACCAGCCCGTCGGGCCCGGGCACGGTCGGCACCCGGTGCGTCGCGACGACCGTGCCGTCGGCCGCGAGCAGCGCGGCGAGCACCTTGGTGCCGCCGACGTCGACGCCGACGGCCCACCCGGGCCGGCCGGGGTCGCTCGGCGTGGCGCCGCCGGGCGCGAGCGCACCGGCGGGCACGGCGGGAGTCGGGTCGACGGGCGTGGTGCGGGCGTGCGTGGGCACGACAGGGTTCCCCCCCGGGGTCGTGGCGTCCATGGCTCAGCCCTTGACCGCTCCGGACACCAGTCCCCCGGTCATGCGCCCCTGCACGATCAGGAAGAAGACGACGACGGGGATCGCGACCAGGACCGAGCCGGCCATGAGCGCCCCCCAGTCCGTCGCCTTGGTGGCCTGCTGGAACGTGCGCAGCCACACGGGCAGCGTCATGGACTCGGGCCTGGTCATGATGATCAGCGCCATCATGAACTCGTTCCACGCCTGCAGGAACGCGAACACGCCGGTCGCCACGAGCCCGGGCGCGAGCAGCGGGAACGTCACCTTCCAGAACGCCCGCGGCCGGGAGCAGCCGTCGATCATCGCGGCCTCCTCGAGCTCGACCGGCACCCCGTTGACGAAGCCGCGCAGCGTCCAGATCGTGAAGGGCAGCACCCCGGCGAGGTAGACGATGCCGAGGGCTGCGACCGTGTTGAGCAGCTGCCAGGTGTCGACCAGCTGGAAGACGGTGATCATCATCGCCTCGCCCGGGATCATCTGGACGACGAGGATCGACAGCACGAACGCGCGGCGCCCGCGGAAGCGGAACCGCGTGAGCGCCAGCGACCCGAGGAACGCCAGCACCATCGACGCGACGAGCACCAGGAAGGTGACCTGCAGCGAGTTGCCGAGCGCGGGCAGGAACGGCGAGCGCTCCTGCCGGAAGATCGCGGTGTCGTAGTTGCGCAGCGTGGGCTCGTCCGGCCACAGGTGCAGCTCGGGCCCCGAGATGAGGTCGGTCGGAAGGAAGGACGTGTTGACCATCCAGTACACCGGGAACGCGAACGCGGCCGACACGAGCACCGCCAGCACACCCCACCCGACCGACGCGGCCGTCCTGCGGGCCGGGCGGCGGCGGACCGGCGGCGCGCCGGACCCCGTGGTGGTGCCTCCGGTGGCCGCGGCCGTCACCGGCACGGCGGGTGCCAGGCTCACAGCCCCTCCTCCTTGATCGTCACGCGCACGTAGTAGGCGGAGATGGTGAGCATGACCAGCGTGAACACCACGGCGATGGCGCTGGCGGCCCCGTAGTGCCCCTGGGCCATGCCCATCTCGTAGATGTAGACCCCCAGCGTGCTGGTCTCGGACTTCACGCCGCCGATGCCCTGGAGCACGAAGATCTGCGTGAACACCTTGAGGTCCCAGATCATCGACAGCACGATGAGCACGACGTAGATGGTGCGGACGTACGGCACCTGCACGTCGAAGAACCGCTGCCGGGCGTTCGCGCCGTCCAGGTGCGCCGCCTCGAGCACCTCGCCGGGCACCTGCGTGAAGCCCGCGTAGAGCGTGAACGCCACGAACGGGATCGCGCCCCACACCACGACGAGCGTGGCGACGGTGAAGAACGACAGCGGTGAGATGAGCCACGAGTGCCCCATCCAGTCGGTGCTCGTCAGCGACGTGAGCAGGTGGTTCACGACGCCGTACTGGGTGTCGAAGATCCACCCCCACACCAGCATCGCGGCCAGCGGCGGCATCGCCCAGGCCAGCAGCAGGCCCACCGACAGGACCAGGCGCATCCCCCGGCCCAGCTTCATGAGCAGCAGCGCGACGAGCGTCCCGACGACGATCGTGAGGACGACGCACACGAGCATGAACGCGAAGCTGCGGGCCGTCACGGTCCAGAACCGCGGGTCCGTCAGCGTCGCGGTGTAGTTGTCGAGCCCGACGAACGGCGCCGGCACGCCCAGCAGCTGCGCGCGCTCGTACTCGTGCACCGACAGCCACAGCATCCGCACCAGGGGGTACCCGGTGACGACGAGGAGCACCGCGGCGCTCGGTGCCAGCAGCAGCCACGGCAGCAGGCGCGCCGGGGTGATCGCGCGGGGCGCGCGCGGGGCCGGCGCGGCCCCCGGGGGCGTGAGCGTGGTGGAGGCCATGTGTCCCCTCCCGAGGGTGGCCGGGGTCGGGCCCGCGCGTGGCGCGGGCCCGACCGAGCGACGGGTCAGCCGTTGAGGATCTGCTCGATCGACGCGTCGAGCTCCTGCGCGATCGTCGGGACGTCGCCGCCCTGGGCGATGCGGACCAGCGCGTCCTGGATCACCTTCTGCGCCTCCACGTCGCCCCACCGCGGCGTCGCCGGGGTCAGCTCGGCGTTGGCGGCCGCAGCCGCGGACGCCTGCGTGAACTCGTCGTCGGGCAGGGCCGAGGCGAGCGAGATGCGCGCGGGGATCATCGAGTTCTCGGCCAGGATCGTCTGGTAGCCCTCGGACAGCATGATCGTCAGGGCCTTCTTGGCCAGGTCGACGTCCTGCGACTTCGTCGCCACGGCCACGTTCGAGCCGCCGGCGAAGACCTTGGCCGTCGTGCCTGCCGTCGCACCGGGCAGCGGGAACGCGTGCAGGTCCGCGCCGAACGTGTCGGCGCAGCCGGGCGTCTCGGCGTCGGCCGGAGCCTGGATGGACCAGCGGATCCAGTTCGGTGCCGACAGGAAGGTCGTCTGCCCGGCGCAGAAGGGCACCTGCAGCTCGGCCTCGTCACCGTCCTTGGGGGCGTTCGACGCGGTGGTCATGAGGTCCTGCACCTGCTCCAGGCCCTTGATGCCACCCGGGGAGGAGAACCCGGCCTCCCACTGGCCGTCGTCGCCGGCCTCGGCGACGAAGCCGCCGTTCTCCCAGACGAACGGCAGCGCGTTGTACCAGTCCTGGCCGGGGAACCACAGGCCGGAGCGCTCCGGGGTCCGCAGCGACTTGGCGGTCGCGACGTACTCCTCGAGCGTGGTGGGCACGGGGGTCCCGCCGAGCACCTGGTCGCTGTAGAACACGATGCGCGAGCCCGCGTAGTAGGGCGCGGCGTAGAACGTGTCCTCCCACGTCCCGGCCTTGACGAAGCCGGGCAGCAGGTCGTCGCCGCCGAGGTCGTCGGCGATGTCGTCGAGCGGGGCGAAGAACCCGGCCGACGTGAACGTCGCGGCCTGCGTGTTGCCGACCTCGACGACGTCGGGCGAGTCCGAGGACGACAGCGCGGTGGTGAGCTTGTCGACCAGCCCCGTCCACGACTGCTCCTCGATGGTGAGCGTCGCGCCGGGGTTCTCCTCCTCGAACGTCGTCTTGAGGTGCTCGCGCGCCGCGTCGGGGGTGTCGGTGCCGACGAGCCAGACGCGGATCTCGGCGCCCTCGGTCCCGCCGGACGAGTCGCCGGCCCCGGCGTCACCGCCGCCGGAGCACGCCGCCAGGACGAGGGCTGCCGTCAGACCGACGGCGCCGAAACGTAGGATCTTCACGTTGGAGTTCCTCCCGTGTGCGAGGCGGCCGTCACGCGACGGCGCCGGTGGGTGGTGCTGCCGACCTGCTGGACGGTCGGCTCGAGGTCGTCACGTGACCCCGGGCCGGCCCCGGTCGCTCCGGATCGTCACGTGATCCCGAGCTGCCCGGACAGGACGAGCACGGCGGCGCCCGCGAGCGCCGCGTCCTCGTCCAGTGCCGCCATGCGGACCCCGAGGTCGTGGCCGACCGCGGGGATGGTGCGCTCGCGCAGCGTCGTGGTGGCCGCCGCGCGCAGCGGCCCGTCGAGCAGGTCGACGGGGCCGGAGAGCAGGACCTCGGCGAGGTTGAGGGCGCTGACGACGGGCGCGAGGGCGCGGCCCAGCGTGCGCC
>JAEWEJ010000112.1 GCA_023389455.1 Actinomycetes bacterium
CGTCCCCGCAGGCGGGCCGCGACCCCCGGTCGCGCCCCCGGGCGGCGGCGTGGTCGCGCTCGTCGACGCCGCGCTGAAGGGCCGCGGCGACCGGTGCGTGGCCCTGCTCGACACCGCCGGGCTCGAGGCCGGCCCCGGCGGGCTGACGACGTGGTGGACCGGCCTGGCTCAGCCCGCCCTGCTGGCCCTCGCGCGCCGCACCGTGGTGGAGCGCCCGGGGGTGGACGCCCGTGAGACGCTGGTCGGTGCCGTGCTGGCGGCGCTGCGGGCGCGGACGGCGTCCCCGCCGCCCGCCGGTGCGCCCGTCGTCCTCATGCTGCCGGTGCCGGGGGAGGCGCGTCCGGTCGTCGCGCACGTGCTGGCGGCCGCGCTGGTCGACGGCGGCGTCGACGCCCGGCTCGTCGGGGGGCCGGTGTCCACGCGGCACGCCGGCGAGCTGGCGCTCATGACCCGGGCGCGGGCGGTGGTGACCCTCTCGGAGTCGCCGGCGGCGGACCTGTCGGTCGTCGCCCGGCTCGCGCAGGAGCGCGCCGACCTGCCGCAGTTCGTCATGGTCCCGGAGGCTGCCCAGGACCGGGTGCCCCTGGACCGCTCGGTGCACCGGGCCCGCACGTTCCCGGGGCTGCTCCACGAGGCGCTGGCGGCCGTCCGCCAGTCGTGAGCCCCGTGACCCTGTCTCACAGCGCCACGACCGATGACCCGATCGAATGACGACATAGCACGCGGGCACCGACAACCCGCCGGAAACCGCGCGTTCGATTCTCTCGGGTCGGCCGCGGAGGCTAACGTGACGCACCGGTAACGCCGATGTAGCCATCGACCCGTGCTCGCATGCGGTGACCGGGATCGGCGCGAGGAGGAACCCCATGGCTGGAGTCGTGGTCTGCCACGGCTCGGCGACCGTTCGTGAGCGGCTCGTCGTGACATCGATCGGTGTGCCGTCGTTGGCACCGGTGCGCGCTGCCGCGACCGCGGACGAGCTGCTGGCGCTCGCCCGGCGGATCGCCCCGACCGTCGTCCTTCTCGACGCGCACCTGCCGGGCGCCGGCCCCGCCGAGGCGATCCGTCGCCTGCGCGTGGTCGCGCCGTCGGCCGCCGTCGTGCTGCTGGCCGGGCCGGAGGACGGGGAGGCGCTGGACCGCGCCCTCGCGCTCGGCGCCCGCGGCTTCCTCGCGCCCGACGTCGGTCGCGCCGAGCTCGCCGCCGTCGCCGCGCACGTGCAGGCGAGCCCCGTCTCCTCCGCGCCGACGGGTCCGGCCCCCGTGCCGCACCCCGCGTCGCCGCTGCAGGAGAACCACGCCGCCCGCGCGGAGGCCGGCGTCCCGGTCCGCCCCGCGGAGCCCGTCCCGGTGCTGACCAAGCGGGAGATCGAGGTGCTCGTCGGCATGAGCCACGGGCGCTCGAACGCGCAGATCGGCCAGGAGCTGTTCCTCTCCGAGGACACGGTGAAGACCCATGCCCGGCGGCTGTTCCGCAAGCTCGGCGCGTCCGACCGTGCGCAGGCCGTCGCCATCGGGCTGCGGCGGGGGATCATCGACTGACCCGGCCGTCCCCGGGTCGTCGTGGGGCACGTATCCTGGACGGATGACGGCGCCCGACACCTCCTCGTCTCCTGCGGACCCGTTCGCGCGGGTCGGTCTCACCTACGACGACGTCCTGCTGCTGCCCGGCGAGACGGACGTGATCCCGTCCGAGGTCGACACCTCGTCGCGCCTCACGCGGGAGATCGAGGTCCGGGTGCCGCTGGTGTCGGCGGCGATGGACACGGTCACCGAGTCGCGCATGGCCGTGGCCATGGCGCGGCAGGGCGGTGTCGGCATCCTGCACCGGAACCTGTCGATCCAGGACCAGGCGCACCAGGTGGACCTGGTCAAGCGCTCCGAGTCCGGCATGGTCTCCGACCCGGTCACCGTGGGCCCCGACGCGACCCTGGCCGAGCTGGACGCCCTGTGCGGCACCTACCGCGTGTCGGGCCTGCCCGTCGTCGACGCCGACGGCCGGCTGGTGGGCATCATCACCAACCGCGACCTGCGCTTCGTGCCGCCGTCGGAGTTCGCGACGCGGCGGGTGCGCGACGAGATGACGTCGATGCCGCTGGTGACCGCGCCCGTCGGGATCGCCCGCGCCGACGCCGCCGCGCTGCTCGCCAAGCACAAGGTCGAGAAGCTGCCGCTCGTGGACGAGCACGGCAAGCTCGCCGGCCTCATCACCGTCAAGGACTTCGTGAAGTCCGAGCAGTACCCCCACGCCACCAAGGACGCGGAGGGCCGGCTCGTCGTCGGTGCCGCCATCGGGTTCTTCGGCGACGCGTGGGAGCGCGCGACGGCCCTGGTCGAGGCGGCCGTCGACGTGCTCGTCGTCGACACCGCGAACGGGCACGCCCGGCTCATGCTCGACATGGTGCGGCGCCTCAAGTCCGACCCGGCCACCCGGCACGTGCAGGTGATCGGCGGCAACGTCGCGACGCGGGCCGGTGCGCAGGCGCTCGTCGAGGCCGGGGTGGACGCCGTGAAGGTGGGCGTCGGGCCCGGCTCGATCTGCACCACGCGCGTCGTCGCCGGGGTCGGGGTCCCGCAGGTCACGGCCATCCACGACGCAGCGCAGGTCTGCAAGCCGGCCGGGGTCCCGGTGATCGGCGACGGCGGCCTGCAGTACTCGGGCGACATCGCGAAGGCGCTGGTCGCCGGCGCCGACACCGTCATGCTCGGCTCGCTGCTCGCGGGCTGCGACGAGTCGCCGGGCGACCTGGTGTTCGTCAACGGCAAGCAGTTCAAGCACTACCGCGGCATGGGCTCGCTCGGGGCCATGGCCTCGCGCGGCCGGGTCTCGTACTCCAAGGACCGGTACTTCCAGGCGGACGTCACCACCGACGAGAAGATCGTGCCCGAGGGCATCGAGGGGCAGGTGCCCTACCGCGGCCCGTTGTCGGCCGTCGCGCACCAGCTCGTCGGAGGGCTGCACCAGTCGATGTTCTACGTCGGTGCGCACACGATCCCCGAGCTGCAGCAGCGCGGTCAGTTCATCCGGATCACGCCCGCAGGGCTCAAGGAGTCGCACCCCCACGACATCCAGATGACGGTCGAGGCGCCCAACTACACGGGCCGCTGACGGGTCCGCGGGCGGGGTCCCCGGCGGGCGCCGGTATCCTCGTCGGGTGACCAGCGACATCGAGATCGGGCGGGGCAAGCGGGGACGCCGGGCGTACTCCTTCGACGACATCGCGGTGGTGCCCTCGCGGCGCACCCGCGACCCGGAGGAGGTGTCGGTCGGCTGGCAGATCGACGCCTACCACTTCGACCTGCCCGTCCTGGCGGCTCCCATGGACTCCGTGATGAGCCCGGCGACCGCGGTCGCCCTGGGGCGCGCCGGCGGCCTGGGCGTCCTCGACCTCGAGGGCCTGTGGACGCGCTACGAGGACCCGAGCGGGCTGCTCGAGGAGATCGCCTCGCTCGACGCCGCGCACGCGACCGCCCGCATGCAGGAGGTCTACGCCGCGCCCATCCGGCCCGAGCTGATCCGGGCGCGGCTGCAGGAGATCCGGGACGCCGGCGTCACGGTCGCGGGGGCACTGAGCCCGCAGCGCACGCAGGAGCACTGGCGCACCGTCGTCGACGCGGGCGTCGACCTGTTCGTCATCCGCGGCACCACCGTCTCCGCCGAGCACGTGTCCGGGCGGGCCGAGCCGCTCAACCTCAAGCGCTTCATCTACGAGCTCGACGTGCCGGTGATCGTCGGCGGCGCCTCGACCTACACCGCCGCCCTGCACCTCATGCGGACCGGCGCGGCCGGCGTCCTCGTCGGCTTCGGCGGGGGAGCGGCGCACACCACGCGCGTCTCCCTCGGCATCCACGCACCCATGGCGTCCGCCGTGGCGGACGTCGCGGCGGCGCGTCGTGACTACCTCGACGAGTCCGGCGGGCGGTACGTGCACGTGATCGCCGACGGTGGCGTGGGGCGTTCCGGCGACCTCGTCAAGGCCGTGGCGTGCGGTGCCGACGCCGTCATGCTCGGCGCCGCGCTCGCCCGTGCGAGCGACGCGCCCGGCCGCGGCTTCCACTGGGGGCCCGAGGCGCACCACCCGCAGCTGCCCAGGGGCGAGCGCGTCGAGGTGGGCACCGTCGGGACGCTGGAGCAGATCCTGTTCGGCCCCGGCCGCACGGCCGACGGCACGCTCAACCTCATCGGGGCGCTGCGCCGCGCGATGGCGACCACGGGGTACTCCGACCTCAAGGAGTTCCAGCGCATCGAGGTCGTCGTCTCGCCGTACCAGCCCTTCTAGGGCGCGGGGCGCCCGGTCAGCGGCCGCGCCGGCCC
>JAEWEJ010000121.1 GCA_023389455.1 Actinomycetes bacterium
GCGCCGGGCGCCGCCGGCGCCGGGGCGTCGGCCGGTGCACCCGCACCCGCGGCGGCCGGTGTGCCGATGGCGGGCTCGGAGGCGTCCGCGGGCGACGTCGGTGCCGCGCTCAACGCGCACCGCGCCGAGAACGGCCTCGGTGCGCTCTCGATCGTCCGGTCGGGCGCGCGGGTCGAGCACGCGATGCAGATGGCCGCGTCGGACAGCATCTGGCACTCCGCGGCGCGGCCCGAGATCGTCGGACGCGTCAGCCCGGGCAACGCGACCCGCATGATCGCCGCCTACGCGCGGTCCGCCGGCCACAACCAGCAGATGCTCGGCTCGTACTCGACGGCGTACATCGGCGCGGTGTCGCACGACGGCTGGCTCTACACGTCCATCACCTTCGGCTGACGCGCACCGCCCCGCCGCCGGGGCCTCAGGGTGCCGTGAGGGCGGACCCCAGGTGCTCGAGGGCGGCGTCGAGGTCGGCGGGGTCCACGGTGAGCGGCGGCGCGAGGCGGATGGTGCCGCCGTGGGTGTCCTTCGCCAGCACCCCGCGTGCCAGCAGCCGCTCGCACAGCTCGCGGCCGGTCCGGGGGCCGTCCGGCACCGACGGGTCGATGTCGATGCCGGCCCACAGCCCGATCGTGCGCACCCCGGACAGCAGCCCGTCGTCCATCAGTGCGGCGAGCCGGTCGCCGACGTGCTCGCCCAGGGTGCGGGCACGGGCCTGCAGGGTGCCGGGCCACAGCAGGTCGACCACGGCGATCCCGACCGCGCACGCCAGCGGGTTGCCCCCGAAGGTCGACCCGTGGGTCCCGGCCGTGAGCACCTCCAGGACGTCGGACCGCCCCACCACCGCGGACACCGGCAGGATGCCGCCGCCCAGGGCCTTGCCGAGCGTCACCAGGTCGGGCCGCACGTCGAACCGCTCGCAGGCCAGGGTCGATCCCGCCCGGCCCAGGCCCGACTGGATCTCGTCCGCGACGAGCAGGACCCCCGCGTCGTCGCACGCGGCGCGTACGGCCGGCAGGTAGTCCGGGGGCGGGACCACGACGCCCTGCTCGCCCTGCACGGGCTCGAGCAGGACCGCGACGGTGGTCTCGTCGATCGCCGCCGCCAGGGCCCGGGCGTCGCCGTAGGGGACGGTGACGAACCCGGGCGTGAACGGCCCGAAGCCGCGGCGCGCGTCGGGGTCCGACGAGAAGGACACGATCGTCGTCGTCCGGCCGTGGAAGTTCCCGTCGGCGACGATGACCGTCGCCCGGTCCTCGGGCACCCCGCGGACCTCGTAACCCCACTTCCGGGACGCCTTGAGAGCCGTCTCGACGGCCTCCGCGCCGGTGTTCATCGGCAGCACCAGGTGCGACGTCCCGGTCAGCAGCGGCCCGACGAGGCCGACGAGCGCCTGCGCGAACGGCTCGAGCAGCTCGTGCTCGAACGCGCGCGACGTGAGCGTCAGCCGGTCGAGCTGCGCGTGCGCGGCGGCGACGAGCGACGGGTGCCGGTGCCCGAAGTTCAGCGCCGAGTACCCGGCGAGCAGGTCGAGGTAGCGCCGCCCGCTCGTGTCCGTCACCCACGCGCCCGTGCCGTACCTCAGCTCCACCGGCAGGGGGTGGTAGTTGGGGGCGAGGGAGGACGTCGCGAAGGAGCCCATGGTCAGCGCCGGATCTCGAGGGTGCAGCACTTGGCCCCGCCGCCGCCCTTGAGCAGCTCGGAGGTGTCGACCGGGACGGGGGTGTAGCCCCGCTCGCGCAGCGCGCCCGCCAGGTGCGTGGCGCGCGGCGCGACGACGACGTGCAGCCCGTCGGACACGGCGTTGAGGCCCAGCGCGGAGGCGTCCTCGTCGGTCGCGATCACCGCGTCGGGGAACAGCTGCTCGAGCACCGCCCGCGAACCGGGGGAGAACGCCCGCGGGTAGTACGCGATCTGGGGGTCGCGAGGGTCGGACGACAGCACCGCCAGGGCGGTGTCGAGGTGGTAGTACCGCGCGTCGACCAGCTCGAGCGAGATCACGGGACGGCCGAACAGCTCCTGCGCCTCGGCGTGCGCGGACCGCTCGGTGCGGAACCCCGTCCCGGCCAGCACCAGGTCGCCGGCGACCAGCATGTCGCCCTCGCCCTCGTTGATCTCCCGCGCCGTGTGGGTCACGTAGCCGCGGTCCGCGAACCACTTCTGGTACGCCGGGCCCTCCGCCTGACGCTCCGGGTACCGGAAGCGTGCGGAGTAGACGATGCCGCCCACGACGGTCGCGCCGTTGGCCGCGTAGACCATGTCGGGCAGCCCGGGCACGGGCTCGATCGTCTCGACGGTGTGCCCGAGGTCGAGGTACGTGTCCCGCAGCGTGCGCCACTGCTGCACGGCCAGGGCGGTGTCGGTCGCGCGGGTGCGGTCCATCCACGGGTTGATCTCGTACGCCACGGTGTAGTGCGTGGGCTCGCACATCAGGTAGTGGCGGGGGGTGGCGCCGGGGGCGTGCGCAGACATGGGGCTCCTCGCGGGACAGGGCCGCGGGGGTGGGCGGCGCTGGGACGAGCGTACGAGCCGCCGGGCGCGTGACGTGGCACCGAGGGCCGGGCGCGCGGGTGCGCGGCGTGCCGTCGTGGCCCCGGCGTCAGGACGCCAGGTCCGCCGTGGCGCGCCGCAGTGCCAGCCGGAGCATCACCCGCAGCGGACCGGCCGTCAGGCGGGCCGTCCAGGCCTCCGGCAGCGGGCCGGCCAGCGGCACGTGCTCCGACCAGGTCACGCGGCAGGAGGTGGGGGACGTCGGGAGCACCACGATCGTGGACGACCCGCGCAGCACCGGGCCCAGCTTCGTGTACTCGGCCTCGCCGGCGTGCTCGCCCGGGGGGACGTACCGGGTCATGACCATCCGGTCGACCAGGCCGGGCAGGCCCTGGCGTGCCCCGGGGCCCGAGACCGCGACGATCCGGCACCCGAGGCGTGGCGGGCCGTCGGTGAGGATGCGGGTCATCGGGATCCACGCCGCGTGCCGGCGGGTGTCGGTCAGCACCCGCCACGCGACGTCGGCCGCCACCGGCAGCGCACGCGTGACGACGGCTGTTGCGGCACGCGGGGTCGGCGTCATCCGTCGATCCTCCCGCGGGGTAGCGTCTGGCGCATGCAGATGCGAGTGCTCGGACGGACGGGTCGTGAGGTCGGGGTCGTGGGGCTGGGGTGCTGGCAGCTCGGCGGGGACTGGGGCGTCGTCGCCGACGACACCGCCCTGAGCGTCCTCGAGGCCGCGGTCGACGCGGGCGTGACGTTCCTCGACACCGCGGACGTCTACGGCGACGGCCGCTCGGAGCGGGCCATCGGCCAGTTCCTCGCGTCGCGCCCCGACGTGGCCGAGCGCGTCACGGTCGCGACCAAGATGGGGCGCCGCGCGAACCCGCACGAGCCGTCGGCGTACACGTACGAGAACTTCTGCCGCTGGACCGACCGCAGCCGCGAGAACCTGCGCACCGACACCCTCGACCTGGTGCAGCTGCACTGCCCGCCGACCCCCGTGTTCGGCACCGAGGCCGTGTACGACGCGCTGGACCGGATCGTCGAGGACGGCCGCGCGGCCGCGTACGGGGTGTCCGTCGAGACGGTCGACGAGGCGCTCGCCGCGATCGCCCGCCCGCACGTCGCGAGCGTGCAGATCATCCTCAACGTGTTCCGTCGCAAGCCGCTGGAGACGGTGCTGCCGGCCGCCGTCGAGGCGGGCGTCGGCATCATCGCCCGCGTGCCGCTGGCCTCGGGCCTGCTCTCCGGTCGCTACGACGAGAACACGCAGTTCGCGCCCGACGACCACCGCGCCTTCAACCGCCACGGTGAGGCGTTCGACGTCGGCGAGACGTTCGCGGGTGTCCCGTACGAGGTGGGTGTCGCCGCCGCGCGCGAGGTCGCCGCGCTGACGCCGTCCGGCATGACGACGGCGCAGCTCGCGCTGAAGTGGATCACGCAGCAGCCGGGTGTCTCGGTCGTCATCCCCGGGGCGCGCACGCCCGCGCAGGCGCAGGCCAACGCGGCGACGGACGCCTTCCCGGACCTGGACGGCAGCACCCTGGACGCCCTGGAGCGGATCTACGACGAGAGCGTCCGCCCGCACGTGCACGACCGCTGGTAGTCGACGCAGGGTGGTCGATGCGGGGTGAGGCGTCGCGCCGCGCGCGCCGGGGCGGCACGATGCTGCCGATGTCGGCGGCATGCTGCCGATCCGATGAGCCGAACCGCCACCCAGCCCTTGCGCCGGAGTGGTGTCCTCGGTCAGTCGGAGCGCGGTAGCCCTCGCCGCCGTCCGCGGCGGGTGCTCGCGCCGGGCTGTGGTGCGTCGGCGGGTCCGGTCGGGTCGACCGGGTGCGGCGTGCTGCTCGGCGCCGGCCACAGCTCCGGCGGCGTGCCCGGGGGCAGGCCCCACGGGGGTGCGGCCGCAGTCTCGATGACCTGCGGGAACGTCCGCGGTGGCGGCCCGAACGCCGTGCGGGCGCCCTTGACGACGGTCTGACCCAGGGCCCGGCCGCCGGCGACGCCGATGGCCGCGCCGATCCCGTACGGGGCCAGGCGCCCCAGCGCGAGCCCGCCGAAGCGGGCCGCCTGCGTGCGCACCAGACGCCGCGTGAGCTGGTTGTTGACCTTCTTGACGGTGCTCATCGGCATGCGGGTCAGCAGCACCCGCCCGACGCGCAGCGTCGCGATCTCGGTGGCGTCCCCGACGACCTTGGCCCCGGACTCGCCGAGCAGCGAGGCCAGCAGCAGCGCCTTGCGGCGCTCGGTGTCGGCGACCTCGATGCCGTGCACCGACGCGACGGCCAGCGAGAACGCGGCGGACGCGCCGAAGAACGTCGCGACGTCGCTGACGGTCAGGGCGGTCGCCAGCCCGGTGCCCACGATCGGTGCCGCCGCGGCGGCACCGACGGCGCCGCCGGTGCCGGCCACGACCATCAGGTACTCCTTCTCCAGCAGCCGCACGATCTGCTCCGGGCCCGCCCCCGGGTTGCGACGCCGCAGGTTCTCGACGTGCGCGTGGATCGTCGCGGACGGGATCGTCACCGCCTTCTCGAGGGCGGACTGCAGCAGGTGCGGCACGTCTCAGCGCTCCCCGGCGACGGTGAGGGTGGTGGTGGCGCCGTGCTCGAGCGTGCGCCCGACGGTGCAGTGCTGGTCGACGGCGCGGTGCACCACGGTCAGCAGACGCTCGCGTGCCGCGTCGTCGAGACCCGACAGGTCGACCTCGAGCACCTCGGCCAGTGCCGGGTAGCGGTCCTCGGTGGGGTGGGACAGCCCGCCGACGCGGATCGTCACCTGCACGTCGTCACCGAGCCGGCGGGCGAGCGCCGCGTCCGAGGACAGGCCGGTGCAGGCGCCGAGCGCGATCTTCAGCAGCTCGCCCGGGGTGAAGGAGTCCGGGTCGCCCAGCGAGCCGATGCGCACCTCGCCGCCGCGCGAGCTGCGCCCGACGTACTGGCGCGTTCCGGTGCGCTCCAGCCAGAGCGCGGTGTCGTCCGCGTTGGCCAGCGGGTCCTGCGGGTCGCTCACGGCGGGCACGTCGGACGGCTCGCCGAGCGCCGTGCCGGACCCGGCCGGTGCCGGGTCCCCGGCGAGATCGCGTGCGTCCTGGTCGGTCGTCATGGGGCCGATCCTCGCACGCACGTGCGACGCGTGCCGGGCGGGCGCGGGTGCGTGCGCGGCACCCCGGCGGGTGCGCGCGCGCGTCAGGCGACGGCGAAGACGAGGAACGCGATCGCGAAGCCCATGGTCCCGATGATCGTCTCCATGACGGTCCACGTGCGCAGCGTCGTGCGCACGTCCATACCGAAGAACCGGCCCACGAGCCAGAACCCGGAGTCGTTGACGTGCGACGCCATGACGGACCCCGCGGCGACGGCCAGCACGATCGCGGCGAGCTGCACGCCGCTGAAGTCCCCCGACGCGACGGCGGGCTCGATGAGCCCGGCGGTGGTGATGAGCGCGACCGTGGCGGAGCCCTGCGCGATGCGCAGGACGGTGGAGATGAGGAAGCCCGCGACGATGACGGGCAGGCCCAGGTCCCCCAGCGCCTCCTCCAGCGCCGCGCCGATGCCCGACGCCCGCAGCACCGCGCCGAACATGCCGCCGGCGCCGGTGATGAGGATGACCGAGCACACGGGCCCCAGGGCGGACTCCAGCAGCCGCTCGATCGTCGAGGCGTCCCGCCCGCGGCGCGCGCCCATCACCCACGCCGCCACCAGGACCGCGATGAGCAGGGCCACGGGCGTCGAGCCGATGGCACGTGCGACCTGCACCCAGGCCGCGTCGCCGTCGATCACGCCCGTGCTGCGCAGGGTGTCCAGGCCGGTGTTGACGAAGATGAGGACGAGCGGCAGGAGCAGCACGCCCAGCACCGTGCCCAGGCCGGGCGGGTTCTCGGGGCGCTCCTCCTCGGTGCCCAGCAGGTCCGGCACGGGCAGCCGCCAGCGGCGCCCCGCCCACGTGCCGTAGAGGTAGGAGCTGACGTACCAGGTGGGCAGCGCGACGACGAGCCCCAGCAGGATCACCATGCCCGGGTCGGCGCCCAGCAGCTCCGAGGCGGCGACGGGCCCGGGGTGCGGCGGCACGAAGACGTGCATGACGGAGAACGCGCCGGCCGTCGGCAGACCGAACGTCAGCACCGAGCCGCCCAGGCGCCGCGCGACCGCGAAGACGATGGGCAGCATGACGACCAGGCCGGCGTCGAAGAAGATCGGGAAGCCGAAGATCAGCGACGCGACGCCCAGCGCGAGCGGTGCCCGCTTCTCCCCGAACCGTCGGACCAGCGTCTCCGCCATCACGGACGCCCCGCCCGACGTCTCGACCATCCGCCCGAGCATCGCGCCCAGGCCCACCAGCAGCGCGACGGAGCCCAGCGTGGTGCCGAAGCCGGACGTGAGGACGTCGACGACCGACCCGGCCGGGACCCCGGTGGCGAAGGCGGTGAGCAGCGAGACGAGGATCAGCGCGAGGAACGCGTGCAGCCGCAGACGGATGATGAGGAACAGCAGCACTGCGATCGCGGCCGCCGCGATGCCGAGCAGCGGGCCCGCCCCCAGCGTCTGCTCCCAGCCCTCCGGTGTCACGGCGTCCCCCTCGCGTCGGCCCGCACCGCGGGCGGTGGGTGGTGCGTCAGGTGTCCAGCGCCGCCAGGGTGCGGTCGGCGACCACGTCCGGCGGCACGTCCACGACCACCGTGACCCCGTCCTCGTCGTCGCCCAGCGGCTCCAGGGTGGCGAGCTGCGAGGGCAGCAGCGTGGTCGGCATAAAGTGGCCCTCGCGGTGCGCCATGCGGTCCTCGAGCAGCTCGGTGCCCCCGGTGAGGTGGACGAACCGCACGCGCCCCTCGGCAGTGCGCAGCAGGTCGCGGTAGCTGCGCTTCAGGGCGGAGCACGTGACGACCGACGGACGTCCCGCACGGGTCTGCTCGCTGAGCCAGTCGCGGATCGCCTCCAGCCACGGGCGGCGGTCGTCGTCGTCGAGCGGGGTGCCGGCCGACATCTTGGCGATGTTCGCCGGCGGGTGGAAGTCGTCGGCCTCCGCGTACGGGAGCCCGAGGCGGTCCTGGAGGATGCCCGCGAGCGTCGTCTTGCCCGACCCGGCCACGCCCATGAGCACGAGGTGCTCCACGGGCGTCCCCGACCGGGGTGACGGCTCCCTCGTCGCGTCGTCCACGCGCCCACTCTGGCAAAGGCGCAGGTCGTCGGCCACCCGAGGCAGCGGATCCGTCCTGGGACGGGTCGGGATGCTCCCGTGAAGGTCGTGTGAGGGGGGTTCCGCCGGGAACACCCGGTCGTGTCAGATCGTTTTGATGGCCAGGATGAAGAGATACGAGGAACTCGAGACCGAGGACGGCAAGGTCGTCCGCTACCAGCGACACGAGAACGGCGGCGGCCTCGTCGCCAAGGGCGCGAAGGTCGACCCGACCGCCTACGTGGCCGACTCCGCGTGGGTGGACCCTGGGGCCGTGGTCGAGGCCGGCGCGTCCGTCGGCAGGTACGTGTGGATCGAGCCCGGCGCCGTCGTGCAGGAGCGCGCGCGGCTGGGGTCGCACGTGCACGTGGGCCGCGACGCGGTCGTCGGCAGCGGCTGTCGCCTCGGCGTCCGCGTCGACGTCGGCGCGCACGCGCAGCTCGACGCGCGGCTCGTCGTGGAGCCCGAGGCGCGGATCGCCGACAGCGCCCACGTCCAGCGCACCGGCTTCCCGCCGCACGTCCTGGCCGCCTGACGCGTGGCAGGGGCCCGAACCGCCGGGCAGCGTGCGCC
>JAEWEJ010000064.1 GCA_023389455.1 Actinomycetes bacterium
CGCCCAGCCCGCGGCGTGCGCGGCCTCGTCGGGCAGGCCGGGAGCGTCGAGGCGGGCGAGGACGAGCGGGCGCGCGGGCACCCCGCCGGCCGGCACGCTGCGCGCCGTGAACGGGGTCGTCGCGGCCCGCTGCGCGGGCACGAAGTCGAGGTCAGGCAACGAGCTCGTCCTCGCCGTCGCGGCGGACGGTGATCTGCCCGCTCTCCTCCAGGCCACGGATCACCTGGACGATCGCGGCGCGGGCCTCCTCGACCTGGGACAGCCGGATCGGACCGAGCAGCTCGATCTCCTCGACGAGGTTGTCGCGCGCACGCTCGGACAGGTTCGTGAGGATCTTGTCGCGGACCTCCGTGGTGGACCCCTTGAGCGCCTGCGCGAGGGTGCCGGTCTCGACCTGCCGCAGCACGAGCTGCACGGCGCGGTCCTCCAGCAGCACGACGTCGCCGAAGACGAACATCAGGCTGCGGATCTGGTCGGCGAGGGTCTCGTCGCGCGCGGTCAGGCCCTCGAGGATCGCCTTCTCGGTGCCCGGGTCGGCGCGGTTGATGATCTCGACCAGCGGCTGCACCCCGCCCACGGCCGCGAGCTCACGCGGCTGCAGCACCGCCGACGCCTTGCGCTGCAGCGCGTCGATCACGACGTTCACGACGTCCGGCGACGCGCGCTCCATGAGCGCGATGCGGTGCGCCACGTCCGCCTGCAGGTCCGCCGGCAGCCCGGCGAGGATCGCGGACGCGTGGTCGGGGCGCAGGTGCGCCAGCACGAGCGCGACCGTCTGCGGGTGCTCCCCGTCCAGCAGGGACACCACCTGGCGGGCGTCGGCCTTCTGCAGGAAGTCGAACGAGTGGCCGGCCATGGAGGCCTGCAGGCGCTCCATCATCCCCGCGGCCTTGTCCTTGCCGATCGACGCCTCGAGCAGCTGCTGCGCGAGGCCGGCACCGCCCCCGACGCCGGGGCCGATCTCGGCGACCGTGTAGAACTCGTCGACGACCTCGTCCGCCAGGGCCTGGTCGACGCGGTCGATCCGCAGGATCTCTGCCGTGAGCTCCTCGATCTCGTTCACGTCGAGCTCGGACATGATGCGCGCGGCGCGCTCCTTGCCCAGCTGCAGGAGCAGGAGCGCAGCCTTCTGGCTGCCGCTGACGCTCATCGCCGGGACCCCGTGCTCATCCAGCCGCGCAGCAGCTCGGCCACCTGCTCCGGCTGCTCGTCGGCCAGCGCGACGATCTCCGCCCGCCGCGCCGCGGTCGGGTCCACCCCGACGGGCGCGGGCGGCAGCACCGGCAGGTCGTCCTCGGACAGCGTCTCGATCGAGGCGAGCGTGACCGCCGCCTGCTGGGCGGCCGTGAGCTCTCCGAGGTCGAGGGCCTCGCGCCGGGCGCGGCGCGAGCGCCGGGCCAGGACCGCGAGCACGATCACGACGAGCAGCACCACGCCCGCGACGGTCGCCACCTCGCGGATCAGGTCGGCGCGGGCCTCCTGCTCGGCCTGCGCGTCGGCGATCGCGAGGGCCTCCTGCGCCGCCTGCGCGGACGTCGTGTCGAACGCCATGCGCTGCACGGACAGCGAGTCGCCCCGGGTCTCGTCGATGCCGGCCGCGGCCGCGACGGCCGCGGTGAGGTCGGCCATGTCGATCGGGCCGGCCGCGCGCTGGTCCACCAGCACGGACACCGACTGCCGCTGCAGCGTGCCCGGCGCGGACCGCGTGACCTCGGTGCTCTTGTTCACCGCGTTGGTGACGTCCTCGCTCGTGGAGCTGTACGTGCCCGTGCCGCTGCCCGTGTCGGGCACCGCGATGTTGTCCGGGCCGAGCACCCCGCCGGCCACGGCGCCCGCACCGGCGGACCCCGTGTACTCCTCGGTCGTCGTGGACGACCCCAGCGGCGGGGTGTCGGGCGTGGCCGAGAACTCCTCGGTGGTGCGCTCGGACTCCGACAGGTCGAGCTGCGCGTTGACCGTGACGGCGGCGTTGCCCGGCCCGACGAGGCGGTCGAGCATCGCCTGCACCGCACCGCTGACGCGCCCCTCGTAGTCGGCCGCGCGCGAGTCGGTCAGGGCACTGCCCGCGGTCGTCGTGCCGACGGCGGACAGGACCTTGCCGGTGGCGTCGACGACGGCGACGTCGGACGGGTCCATGCCGTCGACCCCCGCGGACACCAGGTGCGTGACCGCCTGCACCTGGTCGGCCGTGAGCGAGGCACCCGGCCGGGTGCGCACGAAGACCGAGGCGGTGGGGTCGGTCGCCGCGGCGACGAACACGGTCTCCTCGGGGATCGCCAGCCGCACCGTCGCCGCCTGGACGCCGTCGATCGCGCTGACGGTCCGGGAGAGCTCGCCCTCGAGCGCGCGCCGGTACGTCGTCTCCTGCTGGAACTCCGAGGCCGTCATCGGCATCTCGTCGAGCAGCGTGTAGCCGGTGCCGTCGGTGTCCGCCGGCAGACCGGCGGCGGCGAGCCGCACCCGCTGCTCGTAGACGGCGGTGGCGGGCACCAGCACGGTGGCACCGCCGTCGGCGAGCTGGTAGCCCACCCCCGCGGACGTCAGCTCGTCGACCACGGCGCTCGCGTCCGCGCCCGACAGGCCGGAGAACAACGGCACCATCGTGGGGCGCGACACCCAGCTGGAGAAGGCGACCGCGCCGAGCACCAGGGCGGCGATGCCGATGAGGGCGAACGTGCGCTGGGCGAGCGAGAGCTGACCGGCGGCGCTCGTGAGCCTGCCCCACGCGTGCTGGACCTGTGCGGGCATCAGACCTGCATCCTCATGATCTCGGTGAACGCCTCGACGGCCTTGTTGCGCACCGCGGCGGTCAGCTCGAGCGCGAGCGCCGACTGGGCGGAGGCGATCGTGTAGTCGTGCACGTCGTCGAGGTCACCGGTGACGGCCTTGACGGCGAGCTCGTTCGACGTCGACTGGAGCTGCTGCAGCTGCTCGACGGAGCCGAGGACTCCGGCGAAGACCCCACCGGCGTCGGACGCGGGCGCGGTCGGGGCCGCACCGAGCTCCACGGCGGGCAGCGTCGAGGTCACACCCGAGACGGGCGCCACACCCAGCGCGCTCATCAGCTGCGCCCGATCTGCAGCGCGGCCTGGTACGACTCGGTGGCCCGCGAGACGACCGCGGCGTTCGCCTGGTAGCCGCGCTGCGCCATGATCAGCTGCGTCATCTGGGAGGCCATGTCGACGTCCGGGTACCGGACGTAGCCCTCCGCGTCGGCCAGCGGGTGGTCGGGCTCGTGGACCAGCCGGCCCTGCGCGTCGCCCAGCGCGATGCCGGCGACCTGCACCCCGCCGTCGCCGCCGGCCATCTCCTGCGCCACGACGTAGCGGGTGCGGAACGCCTCCTCGGAGGTCGCCCGGACCGTGCTCGAGTTGGCGAGGTTGTCGCTGACCGCGTCCAGCCACTTGCGCGTCACGGTCATGCCGGTCCCGGCCACACCGATGGCCCCGAAGATCGTCATCAGCTCGTCCTCATCGCGGTGCGGACCGAGCTGAACGTGCCGGACATGGCTTGCGTCGCGAGCTGGTACCGCAGGTTGGTGTCGATCTGCAGCAGGGTCTCGGTGTCGAGGTTGACGTTGTTGCCGTCCTCGCGCGTGGGCTCCAGGCTGCGCGCCACGGTCGCCGTGACGTCGCCGTCGCCGCGCCGCACGGCCGAGGCCAGCTCGGCCTCGAACGCCACGCGCTTGGCGTGGTAGCCGGGGGTCTGGAGGTTCGCGACGTTGTCGGCGCTCACCCGCTGGCGCATCGCCAGTCCGTCGAGCGCGCTGTTCAGCGCGCTGACGCTCACAGAGTCGAACATGCCCAAGGTGGGCCCCCTCGCCACGGCGTGGTGCGTGAAACGGCCGATCCGTGGCCTGCTGCGTGAGCGATCCGTGCTCACCTGTCACATCGGCGCGTGACGTGGTCGCGTGAGGGGACGGTGTGCACGTTCCGAGCGGATCACCCGTCCGGCCGAGCCGAAAGCGGGCGCAGCGGGGCAACGCGACGCAGTGGCGCGCGGGGCGTCAGCCCTGGACGTCGACGTAGACGGGCGTCGCCTGGGGGCGCGCCCGCAACGCGTCGGCCGCGGCGATGTGCCGACGCGACGCGGCCGCCTGCTCCGCGAGGCGTCGCGCGACGTCGAGCTGGCGGGCGTGCAGCGCCCGCGCACGGTCCTCGAGGGACGCGGGCAGCGGGCCCAGCGCGCCGGGCGGCTGCCACGCCGCACGCTCGGCGACGTCCTGCGGTGCCGGCAGGTGCGCCACCCGGAGCAGCTCCTCGGCGTGCTCGACCTCCAGCTCGAGGTCCGCCAGCGCCCGGTCCCAGCAGGCGTGGAAGGCGTCGTCCGCGGCCGACGTGCCGGTGGTCACGGCGTGCTCAGCCCACGCCGAGCAGGCCGGTCGGGGCACCCGGGGGCGTGTCGGTGGACGGGGGCGCCTCCGCGGTCGCCTCGGCCGCGTCGCGCCAGGTGCGGGCCAGCTCGGCCACGATCTGCCGGCAGCCGTCCAGCCGCAGCGCGTCCCCGCCCGTGGACACCGCGAGCAGCTCACGCAGCAGCCACGTGTAGATCGACATGAGCTGCTCGGCGCCGTCCCACTCCTGGACGTCGAGGCTCGACATGAGCTCGGAGATGATGTCCTGCGCGTGCGCGAGGTGCTGCGTGGCGTCGACGCGCCGGTCCTCGGCCAGGGCCTGGGCGCCGCGCTCGACGTCGAGCACGAGCCGGTCGACGAGCATCGTGAGCAGCCGTGCGGGGCTCGCGGTCTGCACCGCGGCCGCGACGTACCGGCTTCGGGCGTCGAACATGGCTCCTCCGGTGGTCATCGCGTCGTCCCGCCGGTGCTGCTCGCGAGGTAGCTCGACAGGTAGTTGGCCTGGGACTGCAGACCGGAGAGCGTGGTCTCGAGGCTCGCGTAGGTCCGCTCGAGGGTCGCCCGACGCGCGAGCAGACGATCGTCCCAGTCGGCGATGCGGTCCGAGAGGTCGCGGACCGTGCCCTGCTGCGCGGTGATCGACTGCGTGAGCGTGCCGTCGACCTTGTCCGACGCAGCGGTCGCGGTCTCGGCGAGGCGCGCTGCGACGCCCTGGACGACAGCGGCGACCTTCTCCGGGTCAGCGGCCATCGCAGCGTCGAACACCTGCTGGTCGAACCTGAACGTGCCGTCCTTGCCGATCACGAGACCGACGTCCGAGGGCGACGTGCCGTTCACCGGCAGCGACGCCTGGGAGATCAGGTTCTGCTGCAGGAGCCGGACCGCGGTGTTGCCGGCGAACAGCCCGCCCGTCACGATCGTCCCGCCGTCCGCAGCGGTGGACGTCGTCGCGCTGGTCCGCGAGGAGATCTCCGAGAGCACCGTGCCGAGGTTCGCGACCAGACCCGAGGCCAGCGCGCGCGTCGCGGCCTGGTCCCGCGTGACGTCGAGCGTGAGGTCCGCGGCCCCGGGTGCGGTGACGGCGGTGACGACCAGGTCGACGCCCGTCATCACCCCCTCGAACGTCGTCGACGACGACGTGAGCGTCTGCTCGGAGCCCGTGCCGGGGAAGAGCGTGATCGAGGAGTCGGTCGCGGTACGGACCGTGTCGAGCGCCAGGTCCGTGCCGTCGTGCTGGACCGTGAACGCGTTCCCGGCACCCGTCTCGGTGCCGGTGAGCTGCAGGCGGTACGTGGTCTCGCCCGTCGGGGCCCCGGCGCCGTCGAGGACGTTGACCTTGACGGCCGTGGCCCGCACCCCCGTGCCCGACGCGTTGAACGCGTCGACGAGGTCCGGGACGGAGGACGACCGGGCGGTCACGGTGACGCTCTCGTCGCCGCGCCGCACAGTGAAGGTCGGCGTGTCGGACGCCAGCGTGGTCGGCAGCTGCACGAGCGAGGCCTGCGACTGCGCGACGGCTCCCACCCGGAACGACAGGGTGCCCACCTGCGCGCCGGTCCGCACGGACGCCGTGGCCCCGGCCGTGGCGGCGCCGGGCTGCGCCACGGCTGCGGTGACCGCGTTCCAGGACGCCGGCTTGGCGGCCGTCGTGGCGTGCTCCGCGAGCGACGCGACCTTGGTGTTGAGCGCCTGCAGGGCCGTGACCATGGACGACGCCGTGGACTTCTTCTGCACCAGGAGCTTCTGCTGCCCGGCCTGCAGGGAGATCAGGCTGTCGATGAGTGCCGCGGTGTCGAGCCCGCTGACGATGCCGTCGATCGTCGCCATGCGTCCGTTCCCGTCTGCCGTGGGCGTGCCGCCCGGGTGCGCGACCGGCGGCGGGGGACGGTCGTCCACCCGCCGCCGGTCGCAGGGTCCTGCCGGTGGTCACCTCACGGTGACCGGGTGCCTCACTGCAGGAGCTGCAGCACCGACTGCGGCAGGTTCTTGGCCTGCGCGAGCATCGCGGTGCCGGCCTGCGACAGGATCTGCGAGCGCGTGAACGCCACCATCTCCTGCGCCATGTCCGTGTCGCGGATGCGGCTCTCCGACGCGGACAGGTTCTCCACCGCGACGTTGAGGTTGTTGATGGTGTGGTCGAAGCGGTTCTGGACCGCGCCGAGCCCCGAGCGCTGCTTGGAGACGGTGGCGATCGCGGCGTCGATGAGGCCGATGGCCGCCTCGGCACCGGAAGGCGTGCCGGGGACAGCCGGGACGATCGGCGGGCCGGCCTGCTCCGGCGTGCCGGGCGTGCCGGGCGTCGTCACGTCCAGCTCGTCCACCCCGAGCGCCACAGAGCTCACGCCGTCCGCGATCGTGACGCGGATCTTGTCCGACTCCGAGACGTTGGCGCCGACCTGGAAGGTGGCGTTGTACGAGCCGTCCAGCAGCTTGGTGCCGTTGAACTCCGTCGTCGCCGAGATGCGGTCGAGCTCCTTGGTGAGCTCGCTGATCTCGTCCTGGATGTTCGTCTTCGCGTCGGCCGACAGACCGCCGTCGTTCGCCGCCTGCACCGACAGCGTGCGCATGCGCTGCAGGATCGAGTGCGTCTCGGTGAGCGCGCCCTCAGCGGTCTGGACGACGGAGATGCCGTCCTGCGCGTTGCGGACGGCCTGCTTGGTGCCGTTGATCTGCGCGCGCAGACCCTCGGAGATCGCCAGGCCGGCCGCGTCGTCGGCGGCGCGGTTGATCCGCAGGCCGGACGACAGCTTCTCGAGCGACTTCGACAGGTCGTTCTGCGTGGTGGAGAGGTTGCGGTACGAGTTCAGCGCCGCGATGTTGTTGTTGATCGAGAGACCCATGGTTCTCTTTCCTCCTGAAGTCGGGTCGTGGCCGGCCCATCCGTGGGCACGTCCCGCTCATCGGCACGCGGACCGCGGTGCGTAGGAGTTCGAACGGATCTCCTTCGGGTGAGATCAGCCGACGAGGTCGGCGGAGCGCTGCTCGTGGGCAGCACGCTGGGTCGGCACCTCGTCCAGGTGCGGACCGAGGGCGGCGCGCGCCGCGATCGAGGCGTAGTAGGCCTGGCGGCGACGCTCGGCGACGCCGTCGGGCCGCTCCGGGGCCGCGACCATGTCGGGGTCGAAGGCGGAGTTCAGGCCGTCGCGCAGGAGGCCCAGCGCCTCGGTCCGCAGCTGGCTGACGCGCGACTGCGTGACGCCCAGCTCGTCCGCGATCTCCGCGATGGACCGGTCCTCGAGGTACAGCCCCGCGACGACCACGCGCAGCCGCTCGGGCAGCTCCTGCACGGCCGCGCGCAGCCAGTGCACGCGCTCGTCGGCCAGGACGTGGTCCTCGGGCGTGCGCCCGTGGTCGCGCAGCGAGTCCGCGAAGTCGGCCCCGGGGACGTCGAGCGACATGACCCGACGCTCGGCGTCGGCACGCGCCTCGTCGACGGCGGAGACCTCGACGCCGAGCGTCGTCGCGATCTCCTCACGCGTGGGGGTGCGGCCGAGGCCGGCGCGCAGGCTGTCGGCGGCCGCCTCGACCTCGCGGCTGCGGCGGCGGGCACCGCGGCTCGCCCAGTCCATGGAGCGCAGCTCGTCGATCAGGGCGCCCTTGATGCGCAGGCTCGCGTAGCGGGCGAACGGCACGTTGGTCGACGGGTCGTAGGCCCGGGCGGCTAGCACGAGCGCGAGCGCACCAGCGGACGCCAGCTCGTCGCGGCCCACGGTCGGGGGCACTCGGTGCAGCATCTCCGACACGTTGTAGCCGACGAGCGGCAGGTGCTCCACGACGAGTGTCGTGACGTCGGCCGTGCTGCTGTTCGCGCTCACCTGGGGGTCCTCGGCGCGACACGCCGGGAAGTTGACCCGTGCCACCCGACCGGACCGACAGGGCGTCACCCGACCCGGCCGCGGTCGCGTCCGGTTTCGGACGATGCGGTCGGGCGAAACTCGCGCGAACCGACCTCCCACCGCCGATCGGGTGTGCGGTAAATCACACCCGACCTCCGACATGGACACCTGACCAGGTACTATGCGTTTTCACCCCCGTGACCCCACAGCGCCGCGCCCCGGGCTCCCACGACGCCCCGCGCGAGCGAAAAGGTCAGATCCCGCGTCTGCCGGCCGATGGGGGCACTGACAGGGACGGTGCGCCACCAGCGCCGCCCGGGAGGAGGTGGGGACGATGGGCACCGGCCGTGCGATGGAGCAGCTCTCGGAGGTCCTCTGGCGCGAGCGTCACCTCCTGGAGCTCCTGCTGTTCAAGCTGGAGGAGGAGCAGCTCGTCCTCGCATCGGGCCGCACCCGCTGGCTCGGCCACGCGACGCGGGAGGTCGAGACCGTTCTCGACGAGATCCGCACCGCCGAGCTCGGCCGCGCGCTCGAGGCCGACGCCGCGGCCCGCACCCTCGGCCTGGAGCCGGGCGCGGGGCTCGCCGAGCTCGCCGCCCACGCCCCCGCCCCGTGGGACGACCTGCTGCGCTCCCACCGCGACGCGTTCGCCTCCCTCACCACCGAGATCTCGGCGCTGGCCGACGGCAACCGCGAGCTGCTCGCCGTCAGCCACCGCGCCGCGCAGGAGACCCTGCTCTCGCTGCAGGACACCGTCCAGACCTACGACGGGCAGGGCAACAGCGCCACCGTCGGGGCGGCGGACGCCCGACTCGTCGACCGGTCGATCTAGGAGCACCGTGAGCACCTTCTCCGGACTCGGCACCGCGCTGAGCTCGCTCGTCGCCCAGCGCCAGTCGCTCGACGTGGCGGCGCAGAACGTCGCCAACGCCAACACGGTCGGGTACACCCGCCAGCGCGCGAACCTCGTGCCCGTCGCGGGCCAGAACGTGCCGGCGATGTTCTCGACGTCGTCCGGCATCGGCGAGGGCACCCGCATGGCCTCGGTCGACCGCCTGGGCGACGCGTTCCTCGACGCGAAGGTGCGCGCGACCAGCAGCAGCGCCTCGTTCCTCACGGCGCGCGCCACGGCGCACGCCGCGCTCGAGCGGAGCATCGGGGAGCCCGCGTCCACGGGCCTGGCGGGCCAGCTGTCCGACTTCTGGTCCGGCTGGGCCGACGTCGCCAACGGCTCCGACCAGGAGGCCGCACGCGCCGTGCTGCTCGAGCGCGGCACCGCGGTCGCGACCCGCCTGCACACCCTGTACGGCGACGCCCGCACGCAGTGGCAGGAGAGCCTGAGCACCGCCGGCGCGCTCGTCGACCGGGTCAACACCGCGGCCGCCTCGATCGCCGACCTCAACCGCACGATCCTCGCGATCGAGAACTCCGGCGGGGCGGCGCACGAGCTGACCGACCAGCGCGACCTGCTGGTCACCGAGCTGTCGTCGCTCGTGGGCGCCACGACCCGCGTGCGCGAGAACGGCCAGGTCGACGTCCTCGTCGCCGGCAACGCGCTCGTCACCGGCGACGACGTCAGCGAGCTCGCGCTGGGCGGTGCCGGCTCGTTCGCCCAGGCCATGGACGGCACGGCCGTCACGGTCGTCTGGGCCGACCGCCCGACGCACCCCGCCGGGCTGGAGGGTGGCCGGGTCGCCGGGCTGCTGTCGGTGCTGGCCCCGCGGGACCAGGGCGGCCTGCTGACGGGCGCCGCCGCCAGCTACGACCAGATCGCCACCGCCGTCGCCACGCAGGTCAACGACCTGCACAGCGCGGCGGTGACGCCCACCGGCACGGCCGGTGGTGACTTCTTCACGTTCACGGCCGGGCAGCCCGCCGCGCTGGGACTCACGGTGCGGCTGACCCACGGGTCGCAGATCGCCGCCGGCGGGTCGGTCCAGGACGGGCCGTACGACGGCACCGTCGCGGCCCGCATCGCCGCCCTCGGCGCGAACGCCGACGGGCCGGACTCGCAGTGGCGTGCCGTGGTCGCCGACATCGGGGTGCGCACGGCCAGCGCCGTGTCCCGGGCGACCGTCGCCGGCCACGCCAAGACGTCGGCCGAGCAGCAGCAGCTGGCGAACGCCGGGGTCGACATCGACGAGGAGACCGTGAACATGCTGGCGTTCCAGCGCGCGTACGAGGGCGCCGCCCGGGTGCTCACCGCGATCGACGAGATGCTCGACACGCTGATCAACCGCACCGGCGTCGTGGGGAGGTGAGCACGATGGTCTCGCGCATCACGCACTCGACCGTCCAGCGCTCGACGCTGGCCAACCTGCAGCAGAACCTGCAGGCCGCGGCGAAGCTGCAGGCCCAGATGTCCAGCGGCAAGAAGATCAACGTGCCGTCGGACGACCCCTCGGGGGCCCACGACATGCTCCGGCTGCGCGCCGAGCAGCGGGCGAACGCCCAGCACCAGCGCAACGTCGCGGACGGCGACGCCTGGCTCGCCACCGTCGACAGCGCGCTCACCGCGTCGCTGTCCGTCATGCAGCGCGCCCGTGACCTCGCGGTCCGCGCGGGCAGCGGCGCCCTCGGTCCCGACGCCCGCGAGGCGCTCGCCGCCGAGGTCGAGGCACGCCGTGACGAGCTGCTGCAGCAGGCCGGGACGACGTACTCCGGGCGCAGCGTCTTCGCCGGGACGAGCGCCGGCGAGGCGTTCACCGTCGACACCACGACGGACCCCCGCGAGTACAGGTGGAACGGCACCGGCACGGCCGTGACCCGGCAGATCGGCACCATGTCGCAGGTGCGGGTCGACGCCGACGGCTCGGCCGTGTTCGGCGACGGCCCCGGGTCCGCCTTCGCGATGCTGGACGAGCTCGCGGCCACGATCCGCTCGGGCACGACCGACATGTCCGCGGGCATCGACGCCGTGGACGCCCGCATCTCCGCGATGCTCGAGCAGGTCGCGTCGGTCGGCGCCCGGCACGCGCAGGTGCTCGGTGCGAAGGACGTCCTCGCGGCCCGCTCCGTGACCCTCACCCAGCAGCTGTCCGGCATCGAGGACGTCGACCTCGCCGAGGTGATCCTCGAGGTGCAGGCGCAGGAGGTGGCCTACCGCGGCGCACTGGGTGCGGCCGCCAAGGTCCTCCAGCCGTCCCTCCTGGACTTCCTGCGATGAGCGCGGCGCACGCGGCAGCCGTGTCGGTGGCGACCCCGGGCGGCCCCCGGGACGTCCCGGCCACGCTGCGGGTCGCCGGCGGGCTGCCGGGCCTGCCCGGCCACGACGAGTACGCGCTCGCGGCCCTCGACGACAAGGGCGTGCTGTTCGCGCTGCGCTCGGCGCCGTCGGACGGACGCCCGGTCCGCCTGTTCGCCGTCGAGCCGCACGCCTTCTTCCCGGGCTACGCCCCGGAGCTGCCGGCCGACGCGCTCGAGGCGCTCGACATCGCCGCGGGCACCGCGCCGGTGCTGCTGGCCGTCGTCCACCCCGCCGACGACGACCGCGACCGACCGACGGCCAACCTGCTCGCGCCGCTCGTGGTGGACCCCGACGACGGCAGGACCGCGCAGGTCCTGCTCGAGGGCGACCACCCGCTGCGGGCCCCGCTCGGCTGACCCGCGCGTCCGTCAGGACGGGGCACGGCCCGCGCGGCGACCAGCGACCAGCAGGCGCGCACCCACGGACCGACGGTCCACCCACCACAGGAGGACGAGTGACCAGCGAGCCACCCACGACGCGCACCGGTGCGATGATCCAGCGCCAGGTCGTGGTGCACCCGGACCGCTCGGTGTTCGCCTACGCGGTGCGCGGCGTCGTGCCCGGGCCGGACGGCCGCGAGCAGCCCGAGGGATCGGTGGAGCACCTGGTCGACGGTGTGCTGCGCACGGTCGACCTGGAGCGCCTGTCGGGCAACCGCCCGATCATCGTGCGGGCGACCCGCGAGCTGCTCTCCTCGCCCGACTCGCTGGTCGCCCCGCACGGGCTCGTGCTCGAGGTGCCGCCGGCCCACCAGCAGGGCCCGGGTGCGACCCGGCGCCTCGCGGCGCTCACCGAGGCCGCCGTGCGCCTGTCCCTGGCCGACTACACGGGCCACCCCGTCCAGGACGCGCTGCTGCCGTACGTGCAGATGGTCAAGCTCGACGCGACGCTGCCGCCCGTCCGGCTGGCCGAGCTGGTGCAGCGCGCCGCCGGAGCCGGGGCCGTGGTCGTCGCCGAGAACGCCACGTCCCGCGCCCGGGTCTCGTCGGCGCTGGAGGCCGGCGCCGAGCTGCTGCAGGGCCCCCTCGTGCTGCAGAACCAGCCGTCGGAGGAGCGCCGGACGTTCTCGGCGGGTGAGATCCAGTGCCTGGAGCTGCTGCGTCAGGTCAGCGCACCCGAGCCCGACCCCCTCGAGTACGGCGCGACGGTCGAGAGCGACCCCGAGCTGTCGATGCGGGTGCTGCACCTCGTCAACTCGTCCGCGGCGGGCGTCCGGCACCGTGTCGACTCGGTGCAGCAAGCGGTGAGGATGGTCGGTCCCCGCCGGCTCGCGGCGCTGGCGACCGCGGCGCTGGTCGGGGCGACGCCGACGTCGATGGAGACCCTGTGGTACCTGCTGACGCGCGCGCACGCGTGCGCGGCGCTGTCCGGCGACAACGCGGCGTACACCGTGGGCCTGCTGTCGGCGGTGGCCGCGCACCTGCGGCTGCCCACCGCCCAGCTCGTCGCCCGCACGGGCGTGTCCGCCGCCGTGGCCGACGCGCTGGAGCACCACTCCGGGCCGTACGGTCACGTGCTGGCCGCCGTCCTCGCGCAGGAGACGAACGACCCCAAGGCCCTCGCCGCGACCGGCCTGGACGCCTACGACGTGGCCCGCACGTACCTCGAGGCGGTGCCCCAGGCGCTGTCCCTGGCGACCCGCCTGGCCCAGGCGGCCTGACCGCCCGGCCCCTGGTCCTGCAACGCCGACGGCCGGCCACCCCAGCGGGGTGACCGGCCGTCGGACCGTTCAGGTGGTGCTCAGCGCGTCAGAAACCGCCGCCGAAGTCCTCGCCACCGCCGGGGCCGGCCGGGGCCGACTTCTCCGGCTTGTCGGCCACGACGGCCTCCGTGGTGAGGAACAGGGCCGCGATCGACGCCGCGTTCTGCAGCGCGGAGCGCGTGACCTTCACCGGGTCGTTGACGCCCGCGGCGAGCAGGTCCTCG
>JAEWEJ010000242.1 GCA_023389455.1 Actinomycetes bacterium
CCGCAGCGCCGCACCCCGTCGGCGCGCTCCCGTCGGCGTACGCCGCTCACCCGTCCCCGCCCGGGACCGTGCCGCCGGGCTACGCGCCCGTGCCCCGTCGTCGCCGCCGGCGCACGATGTCGGTGGCCTGGGTGCTGCCGCTGGTGCTGCTGTCGTCGCTCGCCGGCTTCGGTGGCGGGCTCCTCGGGGACCGTGCGCTGCCCGACGACGGCCGCCGGGCCGACGCGGGCCTGCCGGTCGTCGCGAACCCGGGCGCGCAGGTGGACCGGGCTCCGGACTCCGTCGCCGGCATCGCCGCCGGTGTGCTGCCGAGCGTCGTGTCCATCGAGGTGACGACGGCGGACGGCCTGGGCTCCGGCTCGGGCTTCGTGCTGCGGCAGGACGGCTACGTCCTCACCAACAACCACGTGGTCGCCGGTGCCACCGACGGCGGGCTGGTCGTGCAGTTCTCGGACGGCACGGAGCTGCCCGGGACCGTCGTCGGCGCGACGGGGGACTACGACCTGGCGGTGCTGAAGGTCGAGGCGACGGGACTGACGCCGCTGGCGCTCGGGGACTCGGACGCGGTGGTCGTGGGTGACCCCGTCGTCGCCGTCGGCGCCCCCCTCGGGCTGGTCGGCACCGTCACCACCGGGATCGTCAGCGCCCTCAACCGTCCCGTCGTCGCGGGCGACGCGGGTGACACCGCCTTCATCAACGCCATCCAGACCGACGCGGCGATCAACCCCGGCAACTCGGGCGGGCCGCTGGTCAACCTGCAGGGCGAGGTGGTGGGCATCAACTCGGCGATCGCCCAGCTGTCGGGCCGCATGGCGGGCTCGGGGAGCATCGGCCTGGGCTTCGCGATCCCCTCGAACCAGGCCCGCCGGACCGCGGAGCAGCTCATCGAGACCGGCCGCGCCACGTACCCCGTGATCGGCGTGCTGCTGGACCCGGAGTACTCCGGCGAGGGGGTGCGGGTCTTCGAGGAGGACCCGCCCAGCACCCGTGCCGTGACGCCCGACGGGCCCGCGGACGTGGCGGGAGTGCGGCGCGGGGACGTCATCCTGGCGATCGACGGGCGGCCGGTCACGGATTCCGAGGAGCTCATCGTCGCGATCCGGGCGCGGGAGCCCGGTGACACGGTGGTGCTGCGCGTGCGCACCGGGGACGCGGAGCGCGACGTGCGCGTCCGTCTGGCGCCGGGGCCGTCGGACTGACAGCCCGGGGCGCCGTCGCGTCGCGGTAGCCTGGGCAGGTGTTCGGGATCAACGGCGGCGAGCTGCTCATCCTGCTGCTCGTCGCCGCTCTGGTGGTCGGGCCGGAGCGGCTCCCGGCCTACGCGGAACAGCTCGCGGGGTGGGTGCGTCGCCTGCGCGACCTCGCCCGGGACACCAAGGAGCGCGTCGACGCCGAGCTCGGTGACGGCGACGTCGACTGGGCGGCGCTGGACCCGCGCCGGTACGATCCCCGGCGCATCGTGCGTGACGCGCTGGTCGACGACGCGCCCGCCCGGCAGCCCTCGCGGCCCGCGACGCCGCGTCCCGGTCGCGTGCGGACCGCGGCGGCCGCGGCGCCGGTCGCCGCGCCGGTCGCGGCGTCCGTCGGGACGGACGAGCGCCCGCCCGGCACCCCCGCACCCTTCGACGACGAGGCGACGTGATCCCCGCAGCCCCGTCCCGCACCACCCCGGCCTCGGCCGACCACTCCCAGGAGGCCCGCGCAATGACCCAGGTGCTGTCCACGTCGCAGCCCGCCACGCCGTCGGCGGCCGGAGGGCGGATCTTCTCCGGCATGCAGCCGACGTCGGACTCGCTCCAGCTCGGCAACTACCTGGGCGCCCTGACCCAGTGGGTCGCGCTGCAGGACACGCACGACGCCATCTACTGCGTCGTCGACCTGCACGCGCTGACGGTCTCGCCCGACCCGGCGGTGCTGCGCGAGCGGACCCGTCGGACGGCCGCGCAGTACCTGGCGGCGGGCGTCGACCCGCAGCGCTCGGTGCTGTTCGTGCAGTCGCACGTGCCCGAGCACGCGGAGCTCGCCTGGATCCTGTCGTGCCACACCGGCTTCGGCGAGGCCGGGCGGATGACGCAGTTCAAGGACAAGTCGGCCCGGCACGGCTCCGAGGGCACGACCGTCGGGCTGTTCACCTACCCGGTGCTCATGGCGGCCGACATCCTGCTGTACGACACGGCGCTGGTGCCCGTGGGCGAGGACCAGCGTCAGCACCTCGAGCTCACGCGGGACCTCGCGCAGCGCCTCAACTCGCGGTTCGGCGCCGGCACGGCGGTCGTGCCCGAGCCGTACATCGTCGGGGCGACGGCCAAGATCTACGACCTGCAGGACCCGACGTCGAAGATGAGCAAGTCGGCGGAGAGCCCCAACGGCCTGATCGAGCTGCTGGACGACCCGAAGGTCGTCGCCAAGCGCATCCGCTCGGCCGTGACCGACGCGGAGCGGGAGATCCGGTACGACCCGGTCGCCAAGCCGGGCGTCTCGAACCTTCTGACGATCTTCTCGGCGTTGTCGGGCCGTTCCGTGCCGTCGCTCGAGGCGGACTACGAGGGCAAGGGGTACGGCGACCTGAAGAAGGACCTCGCCGAGGTCGTCGTCGACTTCCTGACGCCCTTCCAGGAGCGGGTGCGGCACTACATGTCGGACCCCTCGGCGCTCGACGACGTCCTCGCGGACGGCGCCGCCCGGGCGCGCGACCTGGCGGTGCCCACGCTCGAACGCATCTACGACCGTTCGGGCCTGCTGCCGCGGCGTCGGACGCGGGCGTGAGGCTCCCGCAGGCGGTCCCCGGCGAGACGGTCGTCGGCGTCGCCGTGGCCGTGCCGGAGCCCTTCTGCACCCAGCTGCTCGATGCCCGGGTGCGGTTCGGTGACCCCGAGGCCCGCAACGTCGTGCCGCACGTGACGCTCGTCGGTCCGACCGCCGTGCCGGACGACCAGCTCGCGGCGCTCGACGCGCAGCTCGCGGCCATCGCGGCGGCCCACCGGCCGTTCCGTGTCCGCCTGCACGGCACGCAGTCGTTCCGGCCCGTCTCCCCGGTCGTGTTCGTGGCGCTCGAGGAGGGCGCCGCACCGTGCGCCGAGCTCGAGGGCGTGCTGCGGGTGGGCAGCCTGGAGGGCGAGCCGCTCTTCCCGTACCACCCGCACGTCACGATCGCCCACGACCTGGACGACGCGGCGCTCGACGCCGCGCAGGCCGCGATGGCGGACTACTCGGCGACGTTCGAGGTGACCCACATCCACCGCTTCGTCCACGACGGCACCGGGTGGTGCCCCGCACGGCGGTTCCCGCTCGGCGAGGGCGCCGCGGATGCCCCCGCGACGGAGCGCCCCTAGATTCGAGCGCATGCAGCGGCGCACCACCCGGCACGAGCGAACCGTGGCGGCGGAGCCCGTCGGAGCAGGCGCGGCGCAGCTGCACGCGGTCGAGCGCGCACCGCAGGAGGACGTGGGCCCGCGGTACGCGCCCGGGTTCCGGGGTGTCGTCGAGCGGGTCCAGGCCCTGCTCGCGTGGTGGCAGCGCACCCGCGTCGCGCGCGCCAACGCGCGGTTCGGCAGCGCCGGCGGCGGCCTGCTGACCGGCGGGCTGGCGTACACCACCCTCTTCTCGGTCTTCGCGGGCCTGACCATCGGCTACACCGCCTTCATGGCCGTGCTCGGCGGGGACGAGCGGCTGCGCGAGACGGTGCTGCGCACGATCGCGCAGTCGTTGCCGGGGCTCGTCGACACGGGCGACGGGCGCGGTCTGCTGAAGCCCGACGAGCTCCAGCTCAGCACGGGGCTCGGGATCGCCGGTGTGGTCGCCTTCGTCGTCCTGCTGTTCACGGCCGTCTCGGCGATCGCCGCCCTGCGCACGGCGGTGCAGGCGATGTTCGGTGTGCGCAGCGCCGACAACGTCGTCCTGGGCAAGCTGCGCGAGGTCGGGGCGTTCGTCGGCATCGCGCTGGCCGTCCTGCTGTCCGCGGTGCTGGGCATCGCGGTGACGACCGCGGCCGACTGGCTCCTGGGCGTGCTGGGCTGGTCCGACTCGTCGGGGCTGGTGGTGCGGCTCGCGGGCGTGCTCGTCGCGTTCGTCGTCGACGCCGCCGTCTTCGTCATGATCGTGCGGGTGCTCGCAGGTCAGGCGCCCCCGCGACGGGACCTGCTCGGTGGTGCCGCGATCGCGGGCGCCGGGCTCGGGGTCGTGCGGCTGCTCGGCACCTCGGTCGTGGCGGGCTCGGTGCGCAGCAACCCCGTGCTGGCGTCGTTCGCCGTGATCGTCGTGCTGCTGCTGTGGATCAACCTGATCGCGCGGATCGTCCTGCTGGCCGCCGCCTGGACGGCCGACCCGCCCCCTCCGGCGCCCGCGGACCCGGAGGCCGCCGCCCCGGCCTGAGCCGGGGCCCCGCAGCGCTCAGGCGTCGGTGCCCAGGGCGGCCAGGAGCGCGGGGAGCCGCTCGCGGTACGCCGCGAGCTGGGCTCGCGTACGC
>JAEWEJ010000079.1 GCA_023389455.1 Actinomycetes bacterium
GAGTACGAGCGCGCCCCCTACTGCCGCGAGGCCGCCGGCCTGTGGGTCAACGGGTTCGCCGACGGCACGTGCGCCCAGGGCGCGGACATGGCACGCGCCTCGGTCCAGTGCCAGGACGGGGACACCCTGGTCATGCCGATGTGGATGCGCCAACGCGCGACCCCGACCTCGCCGTGGGGCCAGTGGACCAACATCGACCCCGGCGGGTGCGGCGTCGACCTGCTGCCGGTCCTCACCGCCGAGGACTTCCGCCGCCTGCCGATCCCCGCCCCGGTCCTGACCATGCAGCCGGACCGCGGCTGGGTCCTGGTCAACATCGAGACCATCACCCACACCGACCCCGCCCCGGTCACCCTGCGCACCGAGCTGCTCGGGTACGGCATCACCGTCGAGGCCACCCCCACCCGCTGGACCTACGACTACGGCGACGGGCACACCCTCACCACCACCTCCCCCGGTCGCCCCCACCCGAACCACGACGTGTTCCACCAGTACGAGCAACCCGGCACCGCCACCATCACCCTGACCGCCGAGTGGACCGGCCGCTACCAGATCGACGGCCACCCCACCTGGCGCGACATCGACGGCACCGCCACCACCACAACCACCACCGTCCCCTTCACCATCGAAGAACGCACCAGCCGACTCGTCTCCGGACTCTGCACCGACCGACCCCGACCACCCGACTGCTGACTCGAGGGCACGACTCTCGACCGGCAACGCCGGTGCGCCGGTTGTCCACGGGCACGGTGAGGAACCGGGCAGGCGGTCGCCGCTCCCACCAGCGAGACCGGGCCACAGCACCTCGACACGTCGAGCCGATCCCGAAGGAGCTGCTGGTGGACGACCGACCACCGCGACGGCGCGCCACCCGGGCCCAGCTCGTCTCCGCCGGCGTCTGGGCACTGGTCGTCGGCGTCCTGGTGCGTGTCGCAGCCGAGCTCCTGGGCTTCCGGTGAGCTGACCGCGTCAGGACGGGTCTTCCGGCCTGCTGACCCGGACCTCGTCGAGACGCACCGCCGTGCCGGCACGCAGCGTGCCGTGAACCTCCGCGATCGCGTCGACGTGGGCGACGAGCGCGCGCACCTGCTCCTCGGGCGCCGGTGACACGACGGAGACGCGGTACGACACGTCCCGCGCACGCGCACCCGGCGCGTCGAAGTGCCCCGACACCTCGACCTCGACGGCGTCCACGGGAAGCGACCGCGCGGCGGCCTCGCGGTAGACGTCGTTGGTGGCGCACGTCGCGAGGGCGAGGAACAGCAGCTCGCCGCCGCTGACGGCCGAGCCCGGCGCCCCCGTGCGTGCGGGGAGGTCGAGCACCCGGTCCTGCCCACCGGCCGCGACCGTCACCTCGTGGGTCCCGGGGGCGCTGCGGGTCGAGGCGGTGTACTCCACGTCGTCCGCCTCCTGCGTCATCGACCGGTCCGGCCCGTCGAGTCTCGTGCGCGCGCTGCCGTCCGTCCAGCGCCCCGGACAAGCCGACGGCGCCCGCCCCCGCCGGGGTGGACGCCGTCGACGTGTGCGAGCCGACCGTCAGGCGTAACCCGGCAGCCCGGGCGTGCGTGCGCTGTCCTTCGGCAGGACGGTCTCCTCGATGGCCGGCAGACCGCTGCCGTCGGCGCTCCCGTCGCGCGCCGGCTCCGCCTGCGGGGCGGTGGCGCTGACGGGGTCGGGGATCTCGTCGGGGGTCGGGGTCGTGGTGTCGTCGGGAACGGACATCGTCGGCCTCCCATCGTCGGTGGGCCCCGATCGTGGCACGGGACGTGCGGGGGCGCCCGGCGAGAGCGTCACCCGGCGGACGGCCCGGCGATCCCACCCGGGGGCACGTCGGCTCGGTGCGCAGGGCCGGGCACCTCACCGTCCGGCCCGTCGCCGGCCACCGCGGTGCTCACCGCGACGTCCTCGGCGCCCGCGTCCGCAGGGGCGGCCTCGCGGTACGTGCGGGTGATCGCCCGGTAGACGCGCGAGCGGAAGCCGAGCAGCGCCACGAGCACCATGAGCAGGCCCGCGACGAGGAAGATGAGGGCGATGCCCCGCCCGTGACCGTCGCCGAGCAGCGGCCGCAGCGCGTCGCGGCCCACGTCCGACCGCGCCCACGGCAGGATCCACACCTCGGCGAGCGGGGCGACGACGAACGCCGCGACGGGTGCCGCCCCGCTCTCCAGCGCCATGGCGAACCCGAACACCCGGCCCTGCCGCTCGAACGGGACGACCCGCTGCAGCACGGTCTGCTCGGACGCCTCGACCACGGGGATGAGGCACATGTAGAGGAAGATCCCGCCGACGTAGAGCACCGCCGACTCGCGGATCGTGAACATCGCCGCGAGCACCCCCATGACGACGACGCACAGCAGCATCGTGCGCATCGGGTTGCGCCCCAGGCCGCGCCGCGCGACGACGGCCCCACCGACGAGGAACCCCGTCGAGGCGATCCCCAGCATGAGCCCCCACATCTCGACGGAGAACAGCTCCAGCCCGTACGGGTCCATGAGCGCCATGTACACGCCGGCGATGAGGTTGTTGAACGTCGAGAAGAGGAGGAGCGCGAACAGACCCTGGGCGGCCCGGACGACCGCGATGGACCCGCGCAGGTCGATCCTGGACCCGCCGCCGTGCTCGTCGGCCGCCGCCACCCGGTCCCCCGGGAACCGGACGACGAGCAGGTGGGCGATCGTCAGGACCAGGAGCCCCAGGGCGACGACGAGTGTCCCGCCCATCCCGAGCAGGCCGACGGACAGCCCGCTGACGACGCTCGTCGCGATGAACGCCACTCCCTGGACGGCGCCCACCGCGCCGTTGGCGCGCGCCCGGCCCTCGTCCGGCACCAGCAGCGTCACGCTCGTCGACAGCGCGATGTTCCGCATGTGCTCCACCACGGCACCCACGAGGATGATCGCGGCGAACAACCAGAACCACGGTGCGCCCAGGTCGAGGAGCGCCCGCTCCGGCAGCAGCAGGAACACCGCGCCCGCGAGCGCGAACATCACCAGCGAGAACGTCGTCGACGCCCGCATCACGTCGAGCTTGCGGTGGTGGTCGACGAAGCTGCCGAAGAACACGCTGCTGAACGACACCGCCAGCATGTACGCGCCGCCGATCAGCCCCGTCGCGAGCACCGAGCGGGTCTCGAGGTACGCCCAGAACGTCAGCGCCCACCAGAGGTAGTTCGTCGTCAGGTTCGCCACCGCGGTGTTGACGAGCAGGTGGGCGAAGGTGCGCTGCGCAGTGGCGGTGGTGGGTGCGGTCACGGGCGACCTCCGGGGCGGGCGACGTTTTGCGGGGATCGACCGGCGGGGGTGCGCGGACTCATCGGGTCACCGGGCGCGAGTTGGGACGCCCGCCGCTGCCTGCGGGTGACGTAGGAACAGGCACACAGGAGCCGCTCCACGACCTGTGGACAACACCCACGCCCGTCCGGCTTGCGTCGATATGTTCCTCCGCCATGGGGCACCTGCGGCTGAGCACCGACGAGCTCATCGACGTCGGCGCCGACCTGCGCCTCGTCGCCCGCGAGCTCGACAGCGCGAACGCCCGGAGCGACACCCTCGCCGAGGCGGTGGGCCACGCGGGCCTGGCCGCCCGGGTGAGCGACTTCGCACACGGGTGGGACGGTCTGCGCGCCGAGATGCTGGAGGAGATCGCGCGCCTCGCCGACGCGTGCACCGGGATCGGCGGGACCTTCGAGCGCCTCGACACCGAGTTCGCCGCGAGCCTCCGGGGCGACGCGTGACCCGGCCGTACTCCTGGTACCCGCTCGCGTCGAGTGACCCGGTCCCCGGGAACCCGGTCGTCGTCCGTGCCGGCGGGGAGCACTACCTCCGCGTGGCCGAGGCGATCGGCGACGCGGAGCGCGTCCTGCGGGCGATCGTCGACGCCCAGGACGCGGTCTCCGAGGCGGTCGCGGCGATCCGCGACCGGACGCATGCCGTCGCCGACCGCATCCGCAAGGCGCACGGCCGGTACGACGCCGCCGGGGACGCCCTCGTGGGGTACGCCACCGAGCTCGACCTCGCCCAGGCCGAGTCGCTCGACGCCCTCCGCCGCGCGCAGGCCGCGCAGCGGACCGTCGACGTCGCGGACGACG
>JAEWEJ010000309.1 GCA_023389455.1 Actinomycetes bacterium
GCCTCGAGGACCGCCGGGTGCGTGACGCCGTGCTCGTCGCGCTGCTGCCCCGCTCCGGCTCGCTGCCGGAGCGGGCGCTCGCGCACGCGGGACCGGCGGAGGACGCCGAGCTCGGGGCCGCGGTCGCCCGGCTCGTCGACCCTGGCGCGGCTGAGCCTCCGGACGAGTCCGTGCGCACCGCCCGTGCGGTGCTCGAGGACGTCGTCGCGCACGGTCGGCGCGGCGCACAGGCGCCGGCGACGACGTTGCTCGCGACGGTGGCCTGGTGGCAGGGCGACGGCGCGCGCAGCGGCGTCCTGCTCGAGCGCGCCCTGCACGACGATCCCACCTACCGTCTGGCGCACCTCCTGCGCTCGGCGCTGGACGCCGGCCTCGGCCCCGGCTGGACCCGGCGTGCACCGTGACCCGACGTCCGCAGCCCGGACGCCGGGCCGGCGCCGGGGGCGTGCAGCGGGCGTGCCGCGCGCGGCGAGGTCGTCGCAGGTCCCGTGCTCGGGTAGCGTCGCGCAGGAGGCCGACCGGGGCCAGGAGGAGGAGCGACGATGGGGATCGTGGTCGGCTACCTGGCGACCCCGGAGGGGCGCGCGGCGCTGGACGCCGCCGTGGAGGAGGCGCGACGACGCGCGGTTCCGGTGGTGGTCGTGCTCAGCGTCCGCCCGGACGAGACGCCCGAGCGCCGGGCGGAGACGGAGCAGGCGCTGGCCCGGGTCCGTGACGAGCTGGATGCCATCGGTGTCGAGCACGACGTGCGGATGCTCAGCGGGGGAGACGTCGCGGACGACCTCATCAGCACGGCGGACGAGGTGGGCGCGCAGCTCGTGGTGCTGGGTCTGCGCCGGCGCAGCCCTGTCGGCAAGCTGATCCTCGGGTCCAACGCGCAGCGCGTGCTGTTCGACGCGGCGTGCCCGGTGCTCACGGTGAAGCCCGCCGGCTGACGGCAGCCCGCACGGCGAAGGGCGGTCCGCCACCGCACGCATGGCGAGGTCCGTTGGCCATCGCACGTGGGAGGTCCGTCGGCCACCGCCCGAACGGGCGTGGGTCGGGGTTCAGGTCCGAGGGGGCCAGCACGGGGCACGGCAGGGACGGGGCGTGCCCGGCACGCCCGGACGCCAGGAACGGGAATGCACCGTCGTGCCACCGCGTTGTAGCAGGTCGACCCCCCGACAGCCCTCAGGGCCGTCGACGCCGCGCGTCCGAGCACGCGCGGCGCGCCCCCGTGGGTCGGTACAATATCCGTCTGTCTCCCGGTCCTTCGGACTCTCCTCGGTTCCGGTTGCCGCGCTGACGAAAGGTCGTTCGTGACGTCCCAGACCCCCCACCCCGCACTCCCGCGCGAGTTCCAGCACCCTGCGCTGCAGGAGCTGGTCCTGCGAGGTCGGACCCACGGCAGCGTCGACAGCGCGTCGGTCCGTGCCGCCTGCGAGGCGGCTGGCGTCGAGGGACCCAAGCGGCTGCGTGCGGTCGTCCGCGGGCTCGGCACCGCCGGCGTCGAGGTCAACGACCTCGGCACCGCCGGGCGTGCTGTGGCCGCGACGAGCGCCAAGTCCCGTCCCGCCGCCAAGGCCACCGTCGGTGACGCCGCCAAGCCCGTCCGGGCCAAGGCCGCCGCGAAGCCCGCGGCCAAGGCGGCGGCCACCAAGACGGCCGCCACCAAGACCGCCGCGGCGAAGCCCGCCAAGGTCTCCGACGACGCGGACGACGTCGAGGTCGACGTCGAGGACGTCGAGCTCGAGGACGTCGAGGTCGTCGTCGACGGCGTCGACGTCGAGAGTGACGACGAGACCGACGAGGTCGCTGCCGACGCCGAGGAGACCGAGACCAAGCCCGCCGCCGCGAAGAAGGAGGACGAGCCCGAGGACACCGGGTTCGTCTACTCCGACGCGGACGACGACGACGCCCCGGCGCAGCAGGTCGTCACCGCGGGCGCCACGGCCGACCCGGTCAAGGACTACCTCAAGCAGATCGGCAAGGTCGCGCTGCTGAACGCCGAGCAGGAGGTCGAGCTCGCCAAGCGCATCGAGGCCGGCCTGTTCGCCGAGGAGAAGCTCGCCGAGACCCGCGACCAGCTGGAGCCGAAGCTGCGGCGCGAGCTCGAGTGGATCGCCCAGGACGGCCGCCGGGCCAAGAACCACCTCCTCGAGGCCAACCTGCGCCTGGTCGTCTCCCTGGCCAAGCGGTACACGGGTCGCGGCATGCTCTTCCTGGACCTGATCCAGGAGGGCAACCTCGGCCTCATCCGCGCGGTCGAGAAGTTCGACTACACCAAGGGCTACAAGTTCTCGACGTACGCCACCTGGTGGATCCGGCAGGCGATCACCCGCGCCATGGCCGACCAGGCCCGCACCATCCGCATCCCGGTGCACATGGTCGAGGTCATCAACAAGCTCGCGCGCGTCCAGCGCCAGATGCTCCAGGACCTGGGCCGTGAGCCCACGCCGGAGGAGCTGGCCAAGGAGCTGGACATGACGCCCGAGAAGGTCGTCGAGGTCCAGAAGTACGGCCGCGAGCCGATCTCGCTGCACACCCCGCTCGGCGAGGACGGCGACAGCGAGTTCGGTGACCTCATCGAGGACTCCGAGGC
>JAEWEJ010000362.1 GCA_023389455.1 Actinomycetes bacterium
GACCGAGCGTGACGCGCTCGCCGCTTCGCTCGCGTGGGGGAGCGCGACCTCGCTCGGGGCCGGGCTGGCCGTCGTGACGGTCGCGGGGCACGTGCTGGGGCCCGCCGCGGCCGCCGCGCTGCGCGGCGCCAGCACCCTGATGGGACCGCTCAACACGCTCACGGCGTTCGTCAACCTCGCGGTGACGCCTGAGGTGGCCCGTGCCGATCGTCGCCGCGACGTGCGGGTCGCAGCCAGGGTTGCCGCTGCGCTGGCACTCGTGACGGTCGCGTGGGGTCTGGTCCTGCTCGTCCTACCTGACGCCGCGGGTCGTGCGCTGCTGGGCGAGACGTGGGGGAGCACACGCGAGGTGCTGCCGCTCACGGCCATGCAGTACCTCTTCCTCGGGGCCTCGACCGCGGCGGTGCTCGTGCTGCGGGTGCGTCGCGCGACACGTCCGCTGGCCACCCAGAAGACCTGGGTCGCCGTGGCGTCGGTGGTCTGCGGCACCACCGGTGCCCTGGTGGGTCAGGACGTCCGGTGGGTCGCAGCGGGTCTCGCGGTGGGAGCGGTCTTCGCGGCGAGCCTGGGGTGGCTGCAGGTCCGCCGGGTGGTCAGGTCGTGACGAGCTCTGCCGTGCTCCCCGAGCGTGCGGCGCGCGGCGAGGCCGCCGCGCGCCAGCTGTTGTGGGTGGTGACGTCCGCTGCGGTGCTCTGCGGGCTGGTGCCGCTCCTCGCCGTCGTGCAGACCGCGGACGTCGGCCGCAGCAGGGCGTGGGTGGTCACGCTCGCCGTCCTCCTGTGGGCCGGCGCCCGCCTGTCGTGGCTGCTGGGTCGTGGTGACGCGCGTCCGTTCACCTTCATGCTGTGGCTGTTCGTCTACATCTTCTTCGGGCTCGCGGCGACCGTGCAGATCCGGTCCGGCCTCGTGCCGACCACCACGCGCGACATGCCGGTCAGGATCGACCTGCCGGTCGCGCTCCTGGTGCTCGGCACCCTGGTCGCGATCGACGTCGGTGGGCTGCTCGCCGGGGTGCGTCGCGCCGGGGGCCCGTCGAGGTCGCGGCCGGGGCGTGTGGTGTCGCCGCGCGCCGCCCTCGGGGTGGCCGCCGTCGGGCTGGCGTGCTGGGCCCTCTACCTCGCGCGCGTCGGGGTAGCCGCGTCGTTCCAGAGCCGGCACGAGCGGCAGGCGGCACGCGCCGACCAGTTCGCCGACTCCTCGGGCGCGGCGCTGCTCTCGGCGCTCGCGTGGGCGCCGCTGCTCGTCACGGCGGGGGCGTTCGTCTGGGTGCACCGGGCGCGCGTGCGCGACGGCATGCGCAGCCGGTGGGTCTGGCTGTCGGTCGCGGCCGTGCTGTGCGTGCTCATGGTCGTCAACCCCGTGTCGGGTGCGCGGTTCACGTCCGGGACCGTGCTGTTCGCGATCGTGTCCTTCACGGGCGTGCTGGAGCGGCGTCGGTGGGTGCGCAGCGTGCAGGCGGGGGTCCTGGCGGCGTTCGTCCTGCTCTTCCCGGTCGCCGACGCGTTCCGTCGTGAGGAGGTGGACGTGTCGCGTGCGGGGTTCTTCGCGGAGTACCAGGGCAACGGCGACTACGACGCCTTCTGGCAGGTGGGCAACGCGTTGCTGTACGTCGAGGACCAGGGGCTCACGTACGGGCGGCAGCTGCTGGGCGTCCTGCTGTTCTGGGTGCCGCGGTCCCTGTGGTCCGGCAAGCCGGAGGGCACGGGTGTCCTCCTGGCCGAGCACCGCGGGTACGGCTTCACCAACCTGTCCGCGCCGCTGTGGGCCGAGGCCTACGTCAACGGGGGCGTGCTGCTGACGGTGCTCGCGATGCTCGGCGTCGGCTACGCCGTGCGGCGACTCGACGCGCGGCTCCCGACGGCCTGGAGCGAGGGCGGCGTCCTCGCGGTCGCGGTCGCGGTGTTCCCGGCCTACATGATCATCCTGCTGCGCGGCTCCCTCCTGCAGGCGACCGGGTTGGCCGTGGTGATGCTCGCCTCCCTCTGGGCGATCGGGCGGCCGCCGCTGCGCCGATCGGACGGACATACACGGTTAGAGGGTGAGAAACCGGTGTGAAGACCCTCAAACAGGACATTCGTCGCTAACCTTTCGTCTGTCGTTGGTTGACGGACGGAAGGCAAGCGCATGTCCAAGAAGGCACTGATCACGGGTATCACGGGCCAGGACGGCTCGTACCTGGCGGAGCTGCTCCTCGAGAAGGGCTACGAGGTGCACGGGCTGGTGCGACGTGCCTCGACGTTCAACACCGAGCGGATCGACCATCTGTATCAGGACCCGCACGACCCGAGCGCCCGCCTGTTCCTGCACTACGCCGATCTCACCGACGGCACCCGGCTCGCCACGCTGCTCGAGAAGGTCCACCCGGACGAGGTCTACAACCTCGCCGCGCAGTCGCACGTCCGCGTGAGCTTCGACGAGCCCGAGTTCACGGGGCAGACGACGGGTATGGGATCCACGAGGCTGCTCGAGGCCATCCGCGCGACGGGCGTGCAGACCCGCTTCTACCAGGCGTCGAGCTCCGAGATGTTCGGCGCAACGCCGCCGCCGCAGAACGAGCTGACGCCGTTCTGGCCGCGGTCGCCGTACGGCGCCGCCAAGGTCTACGCGTACTGGATGACGCGCAACTACCGCGAGGCATACGGCATGTACGCCGTCAACGGCATCCTGTTCAACCACGAGTCCCCGCGACGCGGCGAGACGTTCGTGACCCGCAAGATCGCGGTCGCGGCCGCGCGGATCGCCGCCGGCAAGCAGGACAAGCTCTATCTCGGCAACCTCGACGCGGTGCGGGACTGGGGATACGCCAAGGAGTACGTCGAGGGCATGTGGCGGATGCTGCAGGCCGACGAGCCGTCGGACTACGTCCTGGCGACCGGCACGGCGTCGACGGTCCGCGACTTCCTCGGGCACTGCTTCGAGCACGTCGGTCTCGACTGGCAGGACCATGTCGAGTTCGACCCCCGTTACCTGCGGCCGACCGAGGTGGACGCGCTGATCGGGGACGCTTCCAAGGCGGCGGACGAGCTCGGGTGGACCGCTCGTGTCCACACCCCCGAGCTTGCGGCGATCATGACCGAGGCCGAGGTCCGCGCGCTGGCCGGGAGCTGACGTGGCGACCGCGCTCGACCCCGTTGCCGCGCGTTCGGGCGAGGCCTTGTCCGATCTCGGCCGGGTGTGCCTCGTCGGAATCAACTACGCCCCCGAGACCACGGGCATCGCGCCGTACACGACGGCCATGGCACGGGCCTGGGCGGACGCGGGCGCGACCGTCGACGTCGTCACGGGCGTGCCGCACTACCCCGCGTGGCGGGTGGACGACGAGCGCTACCGTCAGGGGCGGTCCTGGCGCGAGCGTGACGGCGCGGTGTCGTTGCTGCGCGTCCGGCACCACGTGCCCGCCGCGGCCGACCTGCGGGGGCGTGCCCGGATGGAGGCGTCGTTCCTGCGCCGGGCGGTCCCGCTCGTCGCCCGCAGCACCGCCGACGTCGTCGTGGCCGTGACGCCCTCGATGTCGGCGCTCGCCGCGGCGGTGGCCGGTGCGCGCGGCCGGCCGGTGGGGGTCGTCGTGCAGGACCTCACGGGCCGGGGCGCGCAGGAATCCGGGTCGACCGGTGGCGTCGTCGCGTCCCTGATCGCCGGGGCCGAGGTGGCCCTGCTGCGCCGGTGCGCGACCGTGGGCGTCATCACCCCGCAGTTCGCGACGACCCTGACGGCCGCGGGCGTCCCGGCAGACCGGGTGGTCGAGGTGGGGAACTTCACGCACGTCCGGCCGAGCGACGCGACGCGCGACGAGGCATGCGCCCGCCTCGGGTGGGATCCGGCCGTGTTCCGGGTGGTCCACACCGGGAACATGGGGCGCAAGCAGGGCCTGGAGCACGTCGTCGAGGCCGCCCGGCTCGCGGCGGCCCGCGGTGCCGGACGTGTCGAGATGGTGCTGGTGGGCTCGGGGAACTGCCGCCAGGAGCTCGTCGCGGCCGCCGAAGGTCTGCCGACGGTGCGCGTGCTCGACCCGGTCGACGCCGAGCACTACCCGCTGGTGCTGGCCGCGGCCGACGTTCTGCTCCTCCACGAGCGGCCGGGGGTGCGCGAGATGTGCCTGCCCAGCAAGCTGACCAGCTACACGGCTGCCCGGCGTCCCGTCCTCGCGGCGGTCGAGCACGAGGGCATCGCGGGCCGCGAGCTCACCGGGGCCGATGCCGCGCTCGTCGTGCCGCCGGGCGACCCGAGCGCGCTTCTCGCTGCCGTCGAGCGGCTGCGGGCCGACGCCGCGCTCCGTGACCGGCTGGCTGCCGCTGCGCACCGCCACGGCGAGGAGACGTACGGCGAACCCGCGGCGCGCGCACGGTACGTCGCGCTGCTGAGCGGTCTGGTCCGACGCGCATCGGTGGGGGTGGCCGCGTGAGCCGCCCGGTGGTCGGCCGCGTGGGGTACGCGGCCGGTGCGTACGACCTCTTCCACGTGGGGCACCTCAACCTGCTGCGACACGCCAGGTCCCACTGCGACCACCTGATCGCCGGGGTCGTCGCCGACGACGTGCTCGAGCAGACGAAGGGGCGTCGACCTGTCGTGCCGTTGGCCGAGCGGGCCGAGATCGTGTCCCACATCTCGTACGTCGACGAGGTGCACCACGAGGTCCTGCTCGACAAGCTCGACACGTGGCGGGAGTTGCGGTTCGACGTGTTCTTCAAGGGCGACGACTGGCGTGGCACCCCGAAGGGCGACGAGCTCGAGCGGCGCTTCGCCGAGGTCGGGGTCGAGGTCGTGTACTTCCCGTACACCGTCCACACGTCGAGCACGCTCCTGCGAGCAGCGCTGGCGGAGCTGGAGCGGCCGGCGGTCTGACGACACCGGCGGTCGGACGACCTCCGGCGTCTTCGTGACGCCGGAGGTCGTCCGTGTCCGCGGCACGTCGCGCGCCGGGGCAGTTGTCAGCGCACGTCCGTAGACTCGTGCGTGCACCCCGGTCCCACGCGGATCCGGGGCTCACGTGCTGCCTGCCGCCGTACGACCCCCTGCACGAAGGACCGTCATGGACCTCACCGGCCTCCTGCCCGCCCTCCTCGCCGACCCCGCCGCCGCCGAAGCGGTCGCGTCCGTGCGCGCACGGGGCGAGCTCGACGTCGTCGGTCCCGCCGGCATCCGCCCCCCGCTGCTCGCGGCGCTCGCGGGCGCGCACCCGACGGCGCGGGACGCCTCGGGC
>JAEWEJ010000393.1 GCA_023389455.1 Actinomycetes bacterium
CGCTCAAGCAGGCCAACGAGGGCGTCGACCCCAACTCCGACGACTTCGACCCCGCGCTGTACGGCATGGCGGCCGAGTACGACGAGCAGGGCAACTACAAGTACCCCGAGGGCTTCGACCCGACCACGAACGAGTGGCTCGAGGGCTTCGAGACCCAGCGCGAGGCGTGGGAGGCCCAGTACGCGGCCGCTCACGAGCGCTGGGAGGCGCACCGCAAGCAGGTCGCCGCGGCGGCCCAGGCGGACGCTGACGCCTCGACGTCCGAGTCCGCGGGCAGCGGTCCGGCGCCGTCGACGTACTCGTCGGCTCCTGCCGAGGAGGCCGCGGGCACGCTCGCGTCCGACGAGGCGCTCGCCGCTCTGCGCGAGAAGCTCACGGGCAACTGACACCGCGCGGGCGCAGGCCCGCTCCGGTAGCTCACCGACGGCCGGCCACCACCGGGTGGCCGGCCGTCGGCGTACCCGGCGACCGGCGGCGTGTCCCGGGCGGGCTCCGGGCGCACCGTGGCGGGACGGGTTCGCGCGCGGGCCGCGGTGACGCCACGATGGTGCGATGCAGAGGATCGGTCTGACGGGTGGCATCGCCGCAGGCAAGTCGACCGCCGCGCGGCGGTTCGGGGAGCTCGGCGCGGTCCTGGTGGACGCGGACGTGCTGGCCCGGCAGGCGGTGGCCCCGGGCACGGTCGGCCTCGACGAGGTGGTCGCGCAGTTCGGGCCGGGCGTGCTCGACGCGTCGGGCGAGCTCGACCGCGCGGCACTGGGCCGGATCGTCTTCACCGACCCGCAGGCCAGGGCCCGGCTCGACGCGGTCGTGCACCCCGTCGTGCGGCGCCTGGCGGCGGAGATGGAGGCGGCTGCGGTCGCGCGCGACCCCGGGGCGGTCGTCGTGCACGACATCCCGCTGCTGGTCGAGACGGGTCAGGCGCAGGACTTCCACGTGGTCGTCGTGGTCCACGCGCCGGCGGTGCTGCGGGTGGAACGCCTGGTGCGGCTGCGCGGCTCGACGCGGGCGGACGCCGAGGCGCGCGTCGCGGCACAGGCGCGCGACGAGGAGCGGCTGGCCGTGGCGGACGTGGTGCTGGACGGGTCCGGGAGCGAGGTCGAGCTCGTCCGGCAGGTCGACGCGCTGTGGGACCGGCTGGCCGTGGAGTGCGCCGACGAGCGGGCGGCGGACGCGCCCTGACCGCGGTTGGGACCTTCGTCCCTCATGCGGCCCAGTTGCGCTCACCTCTTCGGGTGAATTGAACGCTTGTCCACGCGAGGAGTAGCGTGCAGGCGCCGATCACTCGGACGGACGTCGCGCACGCGCGTCCGGGGCCGGGTGCGGTCCCATGGCGACGAAGCCGGAGGAACGATGGCGCTCCAGTCGGGCGGCAGCGGGTGGGAGAACCGACCCCTGCAGTCCAAGGTCTCGGTCTCGGTGGCGACCGCCGTGCTGACGGCCGGCCAAGTGCTCGACGCGGTGCACCAGGCGGTGGCCGCGGTCGAGGACGACAGCGGCTGGCTGCGGGTCGGTGAGCGCAGCGCCAACAAGGTCACGGTCACGATCCGCGACATGACCCGTGACGACCCCGACCCGGTGCTCGCCTTCGACGTCGAGATCGACCGCGCGGTGGGGCGTGTGACCGCCCGCACCGTGATCACGAGCTACGAGGTCAAGTCCTCCGGGATGCGCGCGCTCGTGCCGATGACCAAGCGCAAGCTGGCCGGCTTCGGTGCCTACCGGGGCTTCATGGACCAGTACGTGAAGATGCTGACGAGCGCGGACCCGCGCGCGAACGTGTCCTTCAGCGGCGACTGACCGCCCGGCGGAGCGCTGCCCCGGCTCGTCGCGTCGTTGTGGGTGGTGCGACGTACGGTGTCCCCATGCGTCCCGTGACCGATCTGCAGCGGACCGTCGCGCCGTTCGAGGTGGTGTCGGAGTACACCCCCAGCGGCGACCAGCCCACCGCCATCGCCGAGCTGTCGGCCCGTATCCGGGCCGGTGAGAAGGACGTCGTCCTGCTGGGTGCGACGGGTACCGGCAAGTCCGCGACGACGGCGTGGCTCATCGAGCAGCTGCAGCGCCCGACGCTCGTCATGGCGCCGAACAAGACGCTCGCCGCGCAGCTGGCCACCGAGTTCCGCGAGCTGATGCCGAACAACGCCGTCGAGTACTTCGTGTCGTACTACGACTACTACCAGCCCGAGGCGTACATCGCGCAGACGGACACCTACATCGAGAAGGACTCCTCGATCAACGAGGAGGTGGAGCGCCTGCGGCACTCCGCGACGAGCTCGCTGCTGACCCGGCGCGACGTCGTCGTGGTCTCGACCGTGTCCTGCATCTACGGGCTCGGCACGCCGCAGGAGTACGTCGACCGCATGGTCACCCTCGCCGTCGGGGACCACGTCGAGCGCGACCAGCTGCTGCGCAAGTTCGTCACGATGCAGTACACGCGCAACGACATGGCGTTCACGCGGGGGACCTTCCGGGTGCGCGGCGACACCGTCGAGATCATCCCGGTGTACGAGGAGCTCGCCATCCGGATCGAGTTCTTCGGGGACGAGATCGAGGCCATCGCCACGCTGCACCCGCTGACGGGCGACGTGGTGCGCTCCGAGCAGCAGATGCACGTCTTCCCGGCCACCCACTACGTCGCCGGGCCGGAGCGCATGGAGCGGGCGATCGCCGGCATCGAGCTCGAGCTCGAGGAGCGCCTGGCGGAGCTGGAGCGGCAGAACAAGCTGCTCGAGGCGCAGCGGCTGCAGATGCGCACCACCTACGACATCGAGATGATGCGCCAGGTCGGCTCCTGCTCGGGCATCGAGAACTACTCCCGGCACATCGACGGGCGCCCCGCGGGCTCGGCCCCCAACACGCTCATCGACTACTTCCCCGAGGACTTCCTGCTCGTCATCGACGAGTCGCACGTCACGGTGCCGCAGATCGGGGCGATGTTCGAGGGTGACATGTCGCGCAAGCGCGCACTGGTCGACCACGGGTTCCGGCTGCCCAGCGCGGTCGACAACCGGCCGCTGCGGTGGGAGGAGTTCGTCGAGCGCATCGGCCAGACGGTCTACCTGTCCGCGACGCCCGGCGACTACGAGCTGTCGATGTCCGACGGCGTCGTCGAGCAGATCATCCGGCCCACGGGCCTGGTGGACCCGCACGTCGTGGTCAAGCCGACCAAGGGGCAGATCGACGACCTGCTGGCGGAGATCCGCGAGCGGGTCGAGCGTGACGAGCGCGTCCTGGTGACCACGCTGACGAAGAAGATGTCCGAGGACCTGACGGACTACCTCCTGGAGAAGGACGTCCGAGTGCGCTACCTGCACTCGGAGGTCGACACCCTGCGCCGGGTCGAGCTGCTGCGCGAGCTGCGCCTGGGGGAGTACGACGTGCTGGTCGGCATCAACCTGCTGCGCGAGGGCCTGGACCTGCCCGAGGTGTCGCTGGTCGCGATCCTCGACGCGGACAAGCAGGGGTTCCTGCGGTCCGGCAAGTCGCTCATCCAGACGATCGGTCGTGCCGCGCGCAACGTCTCCGGTCAGGTCCACATGTACGCGGACACCATCACGCCGGCGATGCGCCAGGCCCTCGACGAGACCGAGCGGCGGCGCGAGAAGCAGATCGCCTACAACCTGGAGCACGGCATCGACCCGCAGCCGCTGCGCAAGCGGATCGGCGACATCACCGACATGCTGGCGCGCGAGGACGCCGACACGGCCGAGCTCCTCGGCGGAGCCGGACGGCAGGCGAGCCGCGGCAAGGCGCCGGTCCCGGGCCTGGGGTCGCGGTCCGGCGGTCACGACGAGCGGACGCGGCTGACCGGTGCTGCCGCGCACGACCTGGCAGACCTGATCCAGCAGCTCACGGAGCAGATGCACGCCGCGGCGGGGGAGCTGCAGTTCGAGCTGGCGGCCCGGCTGCGTGACGAGATCTCGGGCCTGAAGAAGGAGCTCCGCCAGATGCAGTCGGCGACCGCGTAGCAGCATCGCGACGCGACGGCGAGCCTCGTGGCACCGCGCTGGACCTGCAGTGGCGACGTCCGGCCCGTCACCTATAGTTCTCGGCGGAGGGGAGTACTCCCCACGACGTCATCGTCATCACGGTCGCCAGCGTTGCCGGCCCGGTGTCGTCGGCCGCGCGCACGACCGCACCGGGTGCGTCCTGCGCTGGCGGAAGAGACCTCCGACACCTCGTCATGCCGTCACCGGAGGTCTTTCACGTGGATGTTCCTGTCTGGGCCTGGTTCGTCACCGTCGGCGTCATCCTCGCGATGCTCGCCGTCGACTACCTCGGGCACGTGCGCTCGCCCCACGAGCCGACGCTGCGCGAGTCCGCCTGGTGGTCCGCCGGCTACGTCGGTGTCGCCCTGGTCTTCGGGGTGGTCGTCTGGGCGGTGTGGGGGTCGACCTACGGCGCGGAGTACTTCGCCGGGTACGTGACCGAGAAGAGCCTGTCGGTCGACAACCTCTTCGTCTTCGTCCTCATCATGGCGAGCTTCCGGGTGCCACGGCTCTACCAGCAGAAGGTGCTGCTGATCGGCATCACCATCGCGCTCGTGCTGCGCACCCTCTTCATCCTCGTCGGTGCCGCGATGATCGAGAACCTGTCCTGGATCTTCTACATCTTCGGGGCGTTCCTGCTCTACACCGCCTGGACGCAGATCAAGGCCGGTGGCTCGGAGGACGAGGAGTACCACGAGAACCCGGTGCTGCGCTGGACCCGGCGGCTGTTCCCCACGACCGACGACTACGTGGGCGACAAGATGGTCGTGCGCCGCGACGGCACCCGGTACATCACGCCGATGCTCATCGTGATGATCGCGATCGGCACCGCGGACATCATCTTCGCCGTCGACTCGATCCCGGCCATCTTCGGGCTCACGCAGGAGACGTACCTGGTCTTCGCCGCGAACGCGTTCTCGCTGCTCGGCCTGCGCCAGCTCTTCTTCCTCATCGACGGCCTGCTCGACAAGCTGGTCTACCTGTCGTACGGGCTCGGCGTCATCCTCGGGTTCATCGGCGTCAAGCTGCTGATCCACGCGCTGCACACCAACGAGGTGGCGTTCATCAACGGCGGCGAGCACGTGACCGCCATCCCCGAGATCAACACCTGGGTCTCGCTGGGCGTCATCATCCTCACCCTGACGCTGACGACGGTCCTGTCGCTGCGGCGCACGCGTCGCGACGACGCGGCCCGTGCGGTCGAGGCGGCGCGCAGCGCGACGCACGGCCTGGCGGCGGACGGCGACGAGGGCGATGACGGCGTGGCCGAGGGCAGGCCGTGACCCACGAGCTGCCCGTCGCCTTCGAGGTGGCGTCACTGGTCGCGGTGGTGGGGATCCTGCTGCTCGACCTGGCTCTCGTCCGTCGGCGGCCGCACGTGCCGTCGGTGCGCGAGAGCGTCGTGTGGGTCGGCGTCTACGTGGCGCTCGCCCTGGTGTTCGCCGGCCTGCTCGCCGTCGTGGGCGGGCCGGCGCCCGCCGAGGAGTTCGTCGCCGGGTGGCTGACCGAGTACAGCCTCTCGGTCGACAACCTGTTCGTCTTCCTGCTGATCATGTCGAGCTTCGCGGTGCCGCGTGAGCAGCAGCAGCGGGTGCTCATGGTCGGCATCATCGTGGCGCTCGTGCTGCGCGCGGGCTTCATCCTCGCGGGCGCCGCGATCATCGAGCAGTACAGCTGGGTCTTCTACGTCTTCGGTGCGTTCCTCGTCTGGACGGCCGTGCGGCTGCTGCGCGAGGGCGCCGGCCAGGGCGACGAGCCCTACGAGGAGAACGCGCTCGTCCGTGCGCTGCGCCGGGTGCTGCCGATGTCGCCGACGTACGACGGCGGTCGGGTGCGCACCGAGTACGAGGGGCGGCGCGTGTTCACCCCGCTCGTCGTGGTCTTCGTCGCGATCGGGACCACGGACGTGCTGTTCGCCTTCGACTCGATCCCGGCGATCTTCGGCCTCACGCACGACCCGTTCATCGTCTTCACGACCAACGTGTTCGCCCTCATGGGGCTGCGGCAGCTCTACTTCCTGCTCGGAGGTCTGCTGGACCGCCTCGTGTACCTGCCGTACGGGCTCGCGGCGATCCTCGCCTTCATCGGGGCGAAGCTCGTGCTCGAGGCGCTGGCGAGCAACACGCTGCCCTTCGTCAACGGTGGTGAGCCCGTCGCGTGGGCGCCCGAGGTCCCGACGTGGGTCTCGCTCGTGGTCATCGCGACGGCGCTGGCCGTCGCGACCGTCGCCAGCCTCGTGCGGGCGCGTCGGGACCTGCGGGCGCTGCCGGAGGTCCCGCCGCAGGACGGGCCGGGGTCGGCGCCGTCGGCCTGAGGGACGTGTCCGGCGCCCGGGCCGGGCGGTGACCCGGACGCCCCGGTCGCGTGCGCGAGATCCTCAGACGGTCGCGGTCCTCAGGCGGTCGCGGCCCACGGGCCCAGGACGACGTCCCAGCCGCGCACCTCCACGTCGGCGACCAGGCCCTCGCGGGCGAAGGGGTCCTGGGCGAGGACCTCGCGTACCGCCGCCTCGTCCGGTGCCCGCAGCACGAGCAGCGCACCGGGCGCCCCGGTCGTGAAGGGGCCCGACCCCAGCAGCACGCCGGCGTCGGCCTGCCCCGCCAGCCAGGCCCGGTGCTCGGGCCTGACCGCGTCGCGGACGTCGGCCCGCTCGTCGTACGTGTAGCGGACGGCGAAGATGCTCATGGCGCCATCCTGCCCGAGGCGGGGTGACGAGGGCCACGGCCGACCGTCCCGCGCGGATGGCAGAGTGGCGCCATGACGACGACCGGGGACGCCCGATGACGCGGCGCCTGCGCACCCTGCTGACCGACGACCTGCTGGAGCGCGTCCACGCGCGGGCCGAGGGCCACGACCGGGACAACACCTTCCCGCACGACGACCTGGCCGACCTGGTCGCGGCCGGGTACCTCCGCGCGTTCGTGCCCGAGCACCTCGGTGGCGCCGGCCTGACGCTCGAGGAGGTCGCCCGGGAGCAGGTCCGGCTGGCCGGGGCGGCCCCCGCCACGGCGCTGGCCGTCAACATGCACCTCGTCGTGACGGGGCTCGCGGCGCTGCTCGTGGCACGCGGCGACTCCTCGGTGGAGTTCATCCTGCGCGACGCCGCAGCGGGCGAGGTCTACGCGTTCGGCAACTCCGAGGCCGGCAACGACCTGGTGATGTTCGGGTCGCGGACCCGCGCGGTGCCGCAGCCCGACGGCGGCTACCGGTATCACGGGACCAAGATCTTCACGTCCCTGTCGCCGGTGTGGACACGGCTGGCCACGTTCGGCCTCGACGACTCCGACCCGGACGACCCGCGTCTGGTGCACGGTGTCGTGGCCCGGGCGGACGGCGGCGTCCAGGCGCGCGACGACTGGGACACGCTCGGGATGCGCGCCACCCAGTCGGCCACGACGGTGCTCGACGGTGCGTACGCGCCCGCCGACCGCGTCTACCGCCGGCTCCCGCCCGGACCGTCGGCCGACTCCTTCGTGTTCGCCCTCTTCGCGGTCTTCGAGACGCTGCTGGCGGCGGTGTACACCGGCATCGGGCGTCGCGCGCTCGAGGTGGGGGTCGCGCACGCCCGGCGCCGCACCTCGATGAAGCACGGGGGGCGCGCGTACGCGCAGGACCCGGACATCCGGTGGCGGATCGCCGACGCGGCGCTCGCCCAGGACGGCGCGGAGCTGCAGGTCTTCGCCCTGGCGCGGGACGTGGACGAGCAGGTCGACCACGGCGCGCGGTGGTTCGCCCAGCTCGTCGGTCTGAAGGTGCGGGCCACGGAGACCGCGCGGGTCGTGGTCGACCTGGCGCTGCGGGTGTCCGGCGGCGGGGCGTACTTCACCGGCAGCGAGCTCGCCAGGCTCTACCGGGACGTGCTCGCCGGCATCTACCACCCGTCGGACGACGAGTCCGCGCACGCGACGGTCGCCACCTCGGTGCTCGGCCCGCCCGAGGCCTGAGCGCTCACCAGCCGCGGGCGGCCCACGCCGGCAGCTGCGGGCGCTCGGCCCCCAGGGTCGTGCCGTCCCCGTGGCCGGGGTGGACGCAGGTCCGGTCGTCGTAGCGGTCGAACAGGCGCGTCGTGACGTCGTGCAGCAGCCGGGCGAACCGCTGCGGGTCGCCCTGCGTGGCGCCCACGCCACCGGGGAAGAGCGAGTCGCCGGTGAACAGGTGGACGCGTCCGGGCCTGTCGTCGCCCGGCCCCGGAGGCTCGGTCAGGGCGAGGGCGACGGACCCGGGCGTGTGCCCGCGCAGCCCCACGACGCCCAGCACGAGCCCGCCGACCGCGAGGCTGTCGCCGTCGCGCAGCCGCGTGGCGACCGCGCACCCCGTGGCCTCCTCGACCGCGTCCGCGTCGGGTGCGCCCACGGCGACGGCGGCGCCCGTCACGGCGACCAGCGGGGCGAGGGCCCCCAGGTGGTCGGCGTGACGGTGCGTGACGACGACGACGTCGAGCCGGGCGGACGGTGACCCCTCGCGCACGAGCGCGAGCAGCCGGTCCGGCTCGGCGGGTGCGTCGACCAGCAGCTGGGCGCCCGTGCGCCGGCACGTCACCAGGTACGCACGGTTGTCCATGGGCCCGACGGACACCGTCCGGACCTCCGCGTCACCGAGCACGTGCAGCGTGCTCGGCCCCCCGGGGGTGACCGGGCCGGTGCACGGCTCCGCGCTCACCGGGCCACCGCCGTCGCCGCGGCCCGCCGGACCGCCAGGTGGTGGCTGTGCGCCGCGCGCACCAGCGCCAGGTGGGACAGGGCCTGGGGCATGTTGCCCGCCATGCGGCGCCCGACCGGGTCGTGCTGCTCCGCGAGCAGGCCCACGTCGTTCGCGAGCGGCACCAGCGCGTCGAGCACCTCACCGGCCCCGCGGACGTCGTCCCCGCGCGCGAGGGCGTCGGCGAGCCAGAACGAGCACGCCACGAACGCCGACTCCTCGCCGTGCAGGCCGTCGTCGGTGCGCTCCGTGCGGTACCTGCGCAGCAGGCCCGGGGCCACCTCGAGCTCCTCGCGCACCGCGGCCACGGTGCCGCGCGCGTGCAGACCGTCGGCGGGCACGAAGCCGACGTGCACGAGCTGCAGGAGCGCCGCGTCGGTGTGGTCCGCGCCGTAGTGCTGCACGAAGCTGCCGCGCGCCGTCGACCAGCCGTGCGCCATGACGTCGTCACGGATCTCGTCGCGCGTGTCCCGCCACCGGTCCACGGGGCCGTGCAGCCCGTGCTGCTCGACGGCCGCGACGGCGCGGTCCAGCGCGACCCACGTCATGACCTTGGAGTGCGTGAAGTGGCGCGGCTCGCCCCGCACCTCCCAGATGCCGCGGTCCGGCTCCCGCCAGCGCCGGGCGAGGTCGTCGACCAGCAGGCGCTGCAGCGACCAGGTGTCGGCCGTCTCGGGCAGCCCGGCGTCGCGCGCCATGGCGAGCGCGGACATCACGACACCGAGCACGTCGTGCTGCACCTGGCCGACGGCGCCGTTGCCGACCCGGACGGGGCGTGAGCCGGCGTAGCCCGGCAGGTGCTCGAGCACGGTCTCGGGCAGGTGCCGCCCGCCGTCCAGGCGGTACATGATCTGCAGGTCCCGGGGGTCGCCCGCCACGGCGCGGGAGAGCCAGCCGCGCCACTGGCGCGCCTCCTCGTGGAAGCCCTGCTCGAGCAGCGCCTCCAGCGTCAGCGCCGCGTCGCGCAGCCAGCAGTACCGGTAGTCCCAGTTCCGCTCCCCACCCAGCGCCTCGGGCAGGGAGGTGGTGGGTGCGGCCACGATCCCGCCGGTCGTCGTGTCGGTGAGCAGCCGCAGGACGAGCAGCGAGCGGACCACGGCCTCGCGGTACGGGCCCTCGTACGTGCAGTCCCGTGCCCACCGGCCCCACGTGGCGGCGGTCGAGTCGAGCCGGTCCGGCACGGGCAGCCGGGGCGGGATCGGCTGCCAGGAGCGGACCCACGTGAGCGTCAGCTCGACGCTGCTGCCCGCCGCCAGCCGGAAGCGGTCGTGGTGCCGGCGTCCTCCGGCGCGGGGCAGCCGGTCGCCGCGCAGCACCAGGGAGTCGGGTCCGGCGGTGGCGCGGATGGTGTCGCGGCCCTCCTCGTCGGGCTGGTGGTGCACCCACGGCTCGACCGCCCCGTAGCCCAGGCGGACCACCCACTCGTGGTCGACCTCGACCTCGCCCTGCGTGCAGACCACCCGACGCACCAGGTCGGCGCGCCCGTCGCCCGACGGCATCGCCTCGGTGACGACCGCCGTGCCGGTCGGTGTGCGGTAGGTCGTCTCGAGGACGAACGAGTCGCCGCGGTACCGACGGGTCACCTGCGTCGCGTCCAGGACCGTCAGCAGCCAGCGCCCGTGGTCGGGCGTGCCGAGCAGCGCGGCGAAGCACGCGTCGGAGTCGAAGCGCGGGAGGCACAGCCAGTCGACGGACCCGCGCCGCGACACCAGGGCCGCGCTGTGCCCGTCGCCGAGGACGGCGTACTCCTCGATCGGGACCCGGGCGGCAGGGCGCGGGGCGTCGGGCGGGGGAGGGGGCTGCGCGTCCATCGGCCCCAGCATGGACCTCGGCGGCGCGGCGCGCTCCCGGTGCCGGGCGAGCGCCGGCGTCGGAGGCCGGACGCCCTCGTGCGACGTCCCGGCCCGACAGGCGCCCGTTCGACCGGGCCTGCGGAGCCGGTGTCGAACAGGTGTGCGACTGTCGGTCCGCGGACGTAGACTCGTCGGCTGTGACCGAACCTCTGTCCGACCGTCTCGTGGTCCGCGGCGCCCGGGAGCACAACCTCCGCAACGTCGACATCGACCTGCCCCGTGACGCCCTCGTCGCCTTCACCGGGTTGTCCGGGTCCGGCAAGTCCTCGCTCGCCTTCGACACGATCTTCGCCGAGGGGCAGCGGCGCTACGTCGAGTCCCTGTCCGCCTACGCGCGCCAGTTCCTCGGCCAGATGGACAAGCCGGACGTCGACTTCATCGAGGGGCTGTCCCCGGCGGTGTCGATCGACCAGAAGTCGACCAACCGCAACCCGCGCTCGACGGTCGGCACGATCACCGAGGTCTACGACTACCTGCGCCTGCTGTTCGCGCGCGCAGGGACGCAGCACTGCCCGGTCTGCGGGGAGCGCGTCACCGCCCAGACGCCCCAGCAGATCGTGGACCGGCTCCTCGAGCTGCCGGAGGGCACGCGCTACCAGGTGCTCGCGCCGGTCGTGCGCGGCCGCAAGGGCGAGTACACGGACCTGTTCCGCGAGCTGCAGGGCAAGGGCTTCTCCCGCGCCCGGGTCGACGGCGAGGTCGTCCAGCTCGCGTCGCCCCCGACGCTGGAGAAGAAGCTCAAGCACGACATCGAGGTGGTCGTCGACCGGCTGGTGTCCCGCGAGGGCGTCCAGCGGCGACTCACCGACTCCGTCGAGACCGCGCTCGGGCTCGCCGGCGGCCTGCTCGTCGTGGAGCTCGTGGACGCGGACGCCGACGACCCGCAGCGCGAGCGGCGGTTCTCGGAGAAGCGCGCCTGCCCGAACGACCACGTCCTCACCCTCGAGGAGGTCGAGCCCCGCACGTTCTCCTTCAACGCGCCGTACGGCGCGTGCCCCGACTGCACCGGCATCGGCTCGCGGCTCGAGGTCGACCCGGACCTGGTCGTCCCCGACGACGACCTGTCCCTCGCCCAGGGCGCCGTCGCCCCGTGGGCGCAGACGTCGTCCGAGTACTTCCAGCGCGTGCTGACGGCGCTCGCGGGCGACCTGGGGTTCTCGATGGACACCCCGTGGCGTGCGCTGCCGCAGCGCGCGCGCGACGCGGTGCTGCACGGCCAGAACCACGAGGTGCACGTCCGGTACCGCAACCGGTGGGGCCGCGAGCGCCAGTACTCCACGGGCTTCGAGGGCGTCATCACGTTCCTCGAGCGGCGGCACGCCGAGACGGAGTCCGACTGGAGCAAGGAGAAGTACGAGGCCTACATGCGCGAGGTCCCGTGCCCGACCTGCAAGGGCGCGCGCCTCAAGCCGGAGGTGCTGGCCGTCAAGGTCGGCGGCCGTTCCATCGCGGAGGTCTGCGACCTGCCGATCGACGAGGCTCAGCGGTTCATCGACGGGCTCGAGCTGGGCGAGCGCGAGCGTGCGATCGCCGCCCAGGTCGTCAAGGAGATCCAGGCGCGCCTCGGCTTCCTGCTCGACGTGGGCCTCGACTACCTGTCCCTCATGCGCCCGGCGGCCACGCTGTCCGGCGGCGAGGCGCAGCGCATCCGGCTCGCGACGCAGATCGGGTCGGGGCTGGTCGGCGTGCTCTACGTGCTCGACGAGCCCTCGATCGGCCTGCACCAGCGGGACAACCGGCGGCTGATCGACACCCTCACGCGCCTGCGCGACCTGGGCAACACGCTCATCGTGGTCGAGCACGACGAGGACACCATCCGCGCGGCGGACTGGGTCGTCGACATCGGCCCCGGCGCGGGTGAGCACGGCGGGCGCGTGGTGCACTCGGGCGACCTCGAGGGCCTGCTGGCGTCCGAGGAGTCGGTGACCGGCGCGTACCTCTCGGGACGCCGGTCGATCCCGATGCCGGCGCAGCGCCGGCCCGTCGACCGCTCGCGGCAGGTGACCGTGGTGGGCGCGCGCGAGAACAACCTGCGGGGCATCGACGTGTCGTTCCCGCTCGGTGTGCTCACCGCCGTGACCGGGGTCTCCGGGTCCGGCAAGTCGACCCTCGTGAACTCGATCCTGTACACCGTGCTGGCGAACGAGCTCAACGGTGCCCGGCAGGTCGCCGGTCGCCACAAGCGGGTGACCGGGCTGGACCAGCTCGACAAGGTCGTGCACGTCGACCAGGGGCCGATCGGCCGGACCCCGCGGTCCAACCCGGCCACGTACACCGGTGTGTGGGACCACGTCCGCAAGCTCTTCGCGGAGACGACGGAGGCGAAGGTCCGCGGGTACACCCCCGGGCGCTTCTCCTTCAACGTCAAGGGCGGGCGCTGCGAGGCGTGCTCCGGCGACGGCACGCTCAAGATCGAGATGAACTTCCTGCCCGACGTGTACGTGCCCTGCGAGGTGTGCCACGGCGCGCGGTACAACCGCGAGACGCTCGAGGTGCACTTCAAGGGCAAGACCGTGGCCGACGTGCTGGCGATGCCCATCGAGGAGGCGGCCGAGTTCTTCGCGGCGGTCCCGGCGATCTCGCGCCACCTGCGCACCCTCGTGGACGTGGGCCTGGGGTACGTGCGGCTGGGGCAGCCCGCCCCGACCTTGTCGGGCGGCGAGGCGCAGCGCGTCAAGCTCGCGGCCGAGCTCCAGCGCCGCTCGACCGGGCGGACGATCTACGTGCTCGACGAGCCGACCACGGGTCTGCACTTCGAGGACATCCGCAAGCTCCTCGGTGTGCTGCAGTCGCTGGTCGACAAGGGCAACACGGTCCTGGTGATCGAGCACAACCTCGACGTCATCAAGAACGCGGACTGGGTCATCGACATGGGTCCCGAGGGCGGGTCGGGCGGTGGCACGGTCGTCGCGCAGGGGACGCCCGAGCACGTCGCGTCGGTGCCGCAGAGCCACACCGGTCGGTTCCTGGCCGAGGTGCTCGAGCCGGAGCGCGTCGAGGTGAGCGCCTGACGCGCACGCCGGGCTGCCGAGCGTCCCGCCCCGGCCCCCGAGCGGGGTGGGCTCAGGCGGCGACGACCACCGGCGCCGGCTCGTGGCGGACCGTGAAGTTCACGGACCGCGCGACGAAGCAGTGCTCGTGCGCGCGGCGGTGCAGGTCGGCGAGCAGGGCGTCGTCGACCGCGCCGCCGTCGGGCAGCGTCGCGCTGCGCACGGCCACGCGGGGCCGCAGCACGACCTCGGTGAACTGTCCCTGCCCCTGGCTCTCGATGCGCATCGTGCCCGACGCGGCGTCCTCGTAGCCGACCACCACGACACCGGTGCTGGCCGCGAGGTGCAGGAACCAGAGCATGTGGCACTGCGCGAGCGCGCCCACCAGCAGGTCCTCGGGCGACCAGCGGTCCGGGTCGCCGCGGAAGTGCGGGTCCGACGTGCCGGGCAGCGGCGGCTTCGCACCGGCCGTCAGCTCGTGGTCACGCCCGTACGACGTGTAGGTCGCGGTGCCGGCCTCGCCGGCGCCGGTCCACGTGAGGTCCACCGAGTACTGGTGCAGCAGCTGTGCCATGGACAGACCCTAGTGGCGGGCGTCACACCGGTGCCCACCGGCCCTGCTCGACGCGCGGGGCTGTCCGTGGCTCGAACTAGGCTCGGACGCATGGCCGATCCCGCGACGTACCGTCCGGCGCCGGGGGAGATCCCCGACGCCCCCGGCGTGTACCGGTTCCGCGACGAGCACGGCCGGGTCGTGTACGTCGGGAAGGCCAAGAGCCTGCGCAACCGGCTCAACAGCTACTTCCAGGACATCGCCGGGCTGCACCCGCGCACGCAGCAGATGGTGACGACCGCGGCGTCGGTGCAGTGGACCGTCGTCGGCACCGAGGTCGAGGCGCTCGCGCTCGAGTACTCGTGGATCAAGGAGTACGACCCGCGGTTCAACGTGAAGTACCGCGACGACAAGTCGTACCCGTACCTCGCGGTCACGATGGCCGACGAGGTGCCCCGGGTGCAGGTCCTGCGCGGCGCCAAGCGCAAGGGCACCCGGTACTTCGGGCCGTACGCGCACGCCTGGGCGATCCGCGAGACGGTGGACCTGCTGCTGCGGGTCTTCCCGGTGCGCACCTGCTCGGCGGGCGTCTTCAAGCGCGCGCGTCAGCAGGGGCGCCCCTGCCTGCTCGGCTACATCGACAAGTGCTCGGCGCCGTGCGTGGGGCGCATCGGCGTCGACGAGCACCACCAGCTCGCGCAGGACTTCTGCGACTTCATGGCCGGCGACACCGCGCGCTTCACCCGGCGCCTCACGCGGGCGATGAAGGAGGCGGCCGCGGAGCTCGACTACGAGCGGGCCGCCCGGCTGCGCGACGACATCGCCACCCTCGAGAAGGCCACCGAGCGCAACGCGGTGGTGCTGCCCGACGGCACCGACGCCGACGTCTTCGCCCTCGCGGGCGACGAGCTCGAGGCAGCCGTGCAGGTGTTCCACGTCCGCGACGGACGGATCCGCGGCCAGCGCGGCTGGGTCGTGGAGAAGGTCGAGGACCTCGACGACGCGGCGCTCGTCGAGGCCCTGCTGCAGCAGGTGTACGGCGGGGAGGAGGCCGACGGCACGGCCGTCCCGCGCGAGGTGCTCGTCCCGGTGCTGCCGAGCGACGTCGAGCAGGTCCAGGCCTGGCTCAGCGGGCTGCGCGGCAGCAAGGTGCAGGTCCGGGTGCCGCAGCGCGGGGACAAGCGCGAGCTCGCGGCCACCGTGCTGCGCAACGCCGAGCACGCACTCGCGCTGCACCGCACGCGCCGGGCGGGTGACCTCACGAGCCGCAGCCTGGCGCTGCGCGAGATCCAGGAGGCGTTGGACCTGCCGACGGCGCCGCTGCGGATCGAGTGCTACGACGTCTCGCACAACCAGGGGACCTACCAGTCCGCGTCGATGGTGGTCTTCGAGGACGGCCTCGCACGCAAGAGCGAGTACCGGCTGTTCACGGTGCGCGGCCCGGAGGGCCAGGGCGCGCGCGACGACACGGCGGCGATGCACGAGGTCATCACGCGACGCTTCCGCCGCTACCTCGCCGAGCGTGCCGACGCGCACGACCCCGAGCTGGGGGAGGGCGAGGACGAGGACGAGCCGCGCAGCGGCCCGATCGACGAGCGGACCGGACGTCCCACCCGCTTCGCCTACCCGCCCAACCTCGTGGTCGTCGACGGCGGACCCCCGCAGGTGGCCGCCGCCGCCGCGGCGCTCGCCGAGCTGGGGATCGACGACGTCGCGCTGTGCGGGCTGGCCAAGCGGCTCGAGGAGGTGTGGCTGCCCGGTGAGGAGTACCCCGTCATCCTCCGACGCGCGTCGGAGGGCCTGTACCTCCTGCAGCGCGTGCGCGACGAGGCCCACCGCTTCGCCATCACCGCGCACCGCAAGCGGCGCAGCAAGGGCATGACGGCGTCCGTGCTCGACGGCGTGCCCGGGCTCGGCCCCGCCCGCAAGGCGGCGCTGCTGCGTCACTTCGGCTCGGTCCGGCGGCTGCGTGCCGCCTCCGCCGAGGAGATCGCCACCGTCCCCGGCATGGGCGCACGCACCGCCGAGGCCGTGGTGGCAGCACTCGCGGGGGAGTCCGCCGCGCCCGGCGCCCCGCCCGCGACCGGCGGGTCCGACACCACCGGGCCGCAGGAGCCTGGCATCCTGGGGGCATGAGCGAGTCCTCGCCGATCACCGTGCCGACGGGTATCCCCGCGCTCGAGGCGGCGGCGGAGGCGCCCGTGCCGGAGCTGCCCGAGGTGCTGGTCATCACCGGCATGTCCGGGGCCGGCCGCACCCGCGCGGCGGCGGTCCTCGAGGACCTCGGCTGGTACGTGGTCGACAACCTCCCCGCCCAGATGCTCACCCACCTCGTGGGCATGCTGACCAGCGGGCCGATCGGGACGGGCGCCCGCCGCCTGGCCGCCGTCATCGACGTGCGCGGGCGCGAGTACTTCGCCGCGCTCGCCGGCGTCATCGAGGACCTGCAGGACACGGGCGTCGAGCTGCGGGTGCTGTTCCTCGACGCGTCGGACGAGGTCCTGGTGCGCCGCTTCGAGCAGGTGCGTCGTCCGCACCCGCTGCAGGCCGACGGGCGGATCCTCGACGGGATCGCCCGGGAGCGCGCGCTGCTGTCCGAGCTGCGGGAGCGGGCCGACACGGTCATCGACACGTCGGACCTCAACGTGCACGACCTCGCCCGTGCGGTGCGGGCGGGCCTCGCCGGCCCGGCGGACGAGGTGCTGCACCTGTCGGTCGTGTCGTTCGGCTTCAAGTACGGCATCCCGCTGGACGCCGACCACGTGGTCGACGTCCGCTTCCTCGCCAACCCGTACTGGATCACCGAGCTGCGCCACCTGTCGGGGCGTGACGCGCCGGTCCGCGACTACGTGCTCGGCCTGCCGGGGGCCACGACGTTCGTCGACCGCTACGTCGACGCCCTGGAGCCCGTCCTCGCGGGGTACCTGCACGAGGAGAAGCGCTACGCCACGATCGCGGTGGGCTGCACGGGCGGCAAGCACCGGTCCGTCGCCATCAGCGAGGCCATCGGCGCGCGGCTGCGCGAGCGCGGTCACCGGGTGCGGGTGACCGCCCGCGACCTGGGCAAGGAGTGAGCGCGGCGTCGTCGGGCCGCTTCGGCGACCCGTCGCGGCCGGCGGTCGTCGCGCTCGGCGGCGGGCACGGGCTGTCGGCGTCGCTGTCCGCGCTGCGGCTGATGACGGACCGCATCACGGCGGTCGTGACGGTCGCCGACGACGGCGGCTCGTCCGGGCGGCTGCGCGAGGAGCTCGACGTGCTCCCGCCAGGCGACCTGCGGATGGCGCTGGCGGCGCTGTGCGACGACTCCGAGTGGGGCCGCACCTGGCGCGACCTGATGCAGCACCGGTTCTCGACCGACGGGCCACTGGACCGGCACTCGGTCGGGAACCTGCTCATCGTCGCGCTGTGGGAGCTGCTGGGCGACACCGTGGAGGGGCTCGACCTGGTGGGCCGGCTGCTGGGCGCCCGGGGCCGGGTGCTGCCGATGGCGTCGGTGCCGCTGCGCATCGAGGCCGACGTGCGCACGCCGGACGGCCGCCACGAGGTGGTGCGCGGGCAGAGCCAGGTGGCCGTCACCCCGTACCGGATCGAGCACCTGCGGCTCGACCCGCCGGACCCGTCGGCGTGCCCGGAGGCCGTGGACGCCGTGCTGCAGGCCGACTGGGCCGTGCTGGGCCCCGGCTCCTGGTACTCGTCCGTGCTGCCGCACCTGCTGGTTCCCCGGCTGCGGGACGCGCTGGTCGAGACGTCGGCGCGCATCGTCGTGGTGCTCAACCTCACCCCCGACGACGAGACGGCGGGGATGCGGGCGGTCGACCACCTCGAGGTGCTGCGGGCCCACGCCCCCGAGCTGCGGCTGCACGCGGTGGTCGCCGACCCCGCGTCCGTGGACGACGTCGGCGAGCTCGCCGACCTGTGCGCCGACATGGGCAGCCGGCTGCTGGTCCGGCAGGTCCGCCGCGGTGACCAGAGTGCGGTGCACGACCCGCTGCGGCTGGCCGCGGCGCTGCGCGACGTCGTGGAGGACTACCTGGGCGACGTCGGCACCCCGGTCGGGCGCTGACCGGCGGTTCCGCGCGCGATCCGTCGCAGGAAGGGTCACGAGAGGGTCACGACCACCCGGGTGACAATGGCAGGATGACGCCATGGCGCTGACGGCACAGGTGAAGGACGAGCTCGCCCGGCTGAAGGTGGACAGGACGTCCTGCCGGAAGGCGGAGATCTCGGCGACCCTGCGGTTCGCCGGCGGGCTGCACATCATCTCCGGCCGCATCGTCATCGAGGCGGAGCTCGACACGGGGATCGCGGCGCGACGCCTGCGCCAGGCGATCGCCGAGGTCTACGGGCACGAGAGCGACATCATCGTCGTCTCGGGCGGCGGCCTGCGCCGCGGGAGCCGGTACGTCGTGCGGGTCGTCAAGGACGGCGAGTCCCTGGCCCGCCAGACGGGTCTGCTGGACAACCGGGGCCGCCCCGTCCGCGGCCTGCCGCCGCAGGTGGTGTCGGCCGGTGTGGGTGAGGCGGAGGCCGCCTGGCGCGGCGCGTTCCTGGCGCACGGCTCGCTGACCGAGCCGGGCCGGTCCTCGTCGCTCGAGGTGACCTGCCCGGGGCCGGAGGCGGCGCTCGCGCTGGTGGGGGCGGCGCGACGCCTCGGTGTCGCAGCCAAGGCGCGCGACGTCCGCGGCGTCGACCGGGTCGTCATCCGCGACGGCGACGCGATCGGCGCGATGCTCACCCGCCTCGGCGCGCACGACACGATGCTGGTGTGGGAGGAGCGTCGGGTCCGTCGCGAGGTGCGGGGCACCGCCAACCGGCTCGCGAACTTCGACGACGCGAACCTGCGCCGCTCCGCGCGGGCGGCCGTGGCCGCCGGCGCCCGGGTGGACCGTGCGTTCGAGATCCTCGGCGACGACCTGCCCGACCACCTGCGGCAGGCGGGCGAGCTGCGCCTCGCGCACAAGGAGGCGTCGCTGGAGGAGCTCGGCCGGCTCGCCGACCCGCCGCTCACGAAGGACGCGGTCGCCGGGCGCATCCGGCGCCTGCTCGCCACCGCTGACCGTCGCGCGGCCGAGCTGGGGATCCCCGACACCGAGGCGGGCCTGAGCCCGGACCTGCTCGACCTGTGAGGGGTGGCGTCCTGCACGACGACGACCTGCGAGGGTGCGACGTCCCCGATGGTCCAGCATGCGAACGGGCTCGCGGGGTGGACCTTCGTCTTGGGCGAGCCCCGCGCCTCGGGGTATAGGCTCAAGTCATCCGATCGCAACGAGGACGCAACGCGCTGGGCACGGCCCGGCAGGTGGTGGTCAGTGGCGGTCGGGACGCACAGCGGCGTGCGTGACCCGAACACCAACTGTGTGCGCCGGCATGGATCGGCGCGTGCCGAGGAGGGCAAGTGACCATCAAGGTCGGCATCAACGGCTTCGGCCGCATCGGGCGCAACTTCTACCGCGCCATCGTCGCCTCGGGGGCGGACATCGAGATCGTCGGGGTCAACGACCTCACCGACAACCACACCCTGGCGCACCTGCTCAAGTACGACACGGTCCTGGGCCGCTTCCCGCTGAGCGTGGACTACGACGACGAGAACATCATCGTCGACGGCAAGAAGATCCGTGCGCTGGCCGAGCGCAACCCGGCCGACCTGCCCTGGGGCGAGCTCGGTGCGGACATCGTCATCGAGTCGACCGGCTTCTTCACGGACGCCACCAAGGCGAAGGCGCACATCGACGCCGGCGCCAAGAAGGTCATCATCTCGGCCCCGGCCAAGAACGAGGACGCCACGTTCGTCGTCGGTGTGAACCACACGGACTACGACGCCGCGGCGCACCACATCATCTCGAACGCCTCGTGCACGACGAACTGCCTCGCCCCCGTGGCGAAGGCGCTCAACGACGCGATCGGCATCGAGCGCGGTCTCATGACCACGATCCACGCGTACACGGGTGACCAGAACCTGCAGGACGGCCCGCACCGCGACCTGCGTCGCGCGCGTGCCGCCGCGCAGAACATCGTCCCGACGACGACCGGTGCGGCCAAGGCCGTCGCGCTCGTGCTCCCGGAGCTCAAGGGCAAGCTCGACGGCTTCGCGCTGCGCGTGCCGACGATCACCGGCTCGGCCACGGACCTGACCTTCACCGCGTCGCGTGAGGTGACGGTCGACGAGGTCAACGCCGCGGTCAAGGCTGCCGCCGAGGGTGACATGAAGGGCACGCTGAAGTACACCGAGGACGAGATCGTCTCCTCGGACATCGTCACCGACCCGCACCAGAGCATCTTCGACGCGAAGCTCACCAAGGTGATCGGCGACCAGGTCAAGATCGTCGCCTGGTACGACAACGAGTGGGGCTACTCCAGCAGCCTCGTGAAGCTCACGGAGTACGTGGGCGCGCGTCTCTGACGTCCCTCACGTCGTAGGCAGTCCATGCGTCCGCGTGCGCCCAGGCCACCGGCCCGGCGCACGCGGACGCTGCTGTGTCCGGGGCCGTGACGCCCCACACCGTGCCCCCGCTGCGGCGGGGGAGACCGAGGTCGCCGGCCACGTCCGGCGGCAGGTAGGTAGGAGACCATGAAGACCATCGACGACCTGGGCGACCTGCGCGGCAAGCGCGTGCTCGTCCGCTCCGACTTCAACGTGCCGCTCGACGGCACGACCATCACCGACGACGGCCGCATCCGCGCCGCGCTGCCGACGCTGCAGGCGCTGCTCGCCAAGGGCGCGCGTGTCGTGGTCGTGGCGCACCTGGGCCGCCCCAAGGGCACCCCCGACGCCAAGTACTCCCTGGCGCCCGTCGCGGCCCGCCTGGGCGAGCTGCTCGGCCAGCCCGTCGCGCTCGCGCAGGACCTCGTCGGCGACTCGGCCAAGGCCACCGTCGCGGCGCTCGAGGACGGCCAGATCGCGCTGCTCGAGAACGTCCGCTTCGACGCCCGCGAGACGTCGAAGGACGACGCCGAGCGCGGCGCCCTCGCCGACGAGCTCGCCGCCCTGGCCGACGCCTTCGTGTCGGACGGCTTCGGCGTGGTGCACCGCAAGCAGGCGTCGGTCTACGACGTCGCGCAGCGCCTGCCGCACGCGGTCGGCCAGCTCGTGCTCAAGGAGGTCGAGTCCCTGCGCAAGGCGACCGACGACCCCGCGCGGCCGTACGTCGTCGTCCTGGGCGGCTCGAAGGTCTCCGACAAGCTGGGCGTCATCGAGAACCTCCTGAGCAAGGCGGACCGCCTGCTCATCGGTGGCGGCATGCTCTTCACGTTCCTCGCGGCGCAGGGCCACTCGGTGGGCAAGAGCCTGCTCGAGGAGGACCAGATCGACCGCGTCAAGGGCTACCTCGCCACGGCGAAGGAGAAGGGCGTCGAGATCGTCCTGCCCGTCGACGTCGTCGTCGCCCCGGAGTTCAAGGCCGACGCCCCGGCGACGGTCGTCGACGTGGACGCCATCCCGGCCGACCAGATGGGCCTGGACATCGGCCCGAGGACGGCCGAGCTGTTCGCGTCGAAGATCGTCGACGCCAAGACCGTGGTCTGGAACGGCCCGGCCGGCGTGTTCGAGTTCGAGGCGTTCGCGGCCGGAACGCGTGCCGTCGCGCAGGCGCTGGTCGACGCGGGCCGCAACGGTGGGTTCACCATCGTCGGCGGCGGCGACTCCGCCGCGGCCGTGCGCACGCTCGGGTTCGACGAGGCCGACTTCGGCCACATCTCCACCGGCGGCGGCGCGTCGCTGGAGTTCCTCGAGGGCAAGACCCTCCCCGGCATCGCTGTCCTGGAGGACTGACACGTGGCGACCACCCGCACCCCGCTCATGGCGGGCAACTGGAAGATGAACCTGGACCACCACCAGGCGACGCACACCGTGCAGAAGCTGGCGTGGACCCTCAAGGACGCGAAGCACGACTTCGCGGCCGTCGAGGTGGCCGTGCTGCCGCCGTTCACCGACCTGCGCAGCGTCCAGACGCTCGTCGACGCGGACAAGCTGGAGATCGTCTACGGCGCCCAGGACGTGTCGGCGCACGAGTCCGGCGCGTACACCGGTGAGATCTCGCCGCTGTTCCTGGCCAAGCTCGGCGTCACGTACGTCGCCGTGGGCCACTCGGAGCGTCGGCAGTACCACCACGAGGACGACGCGGTCGTCAACGCCAAGGTCAGGTCGGCGCTCGGCGCCGGCCTCGTGCCGATCCTGTGCGTCGGCGAGCCGCTCGAGGTCCGCAAGGCCGGTGAGCACGTCCCGCACACGCTCGCGCAGCTCGACGGGGCGCTCGAGGGCCTGACGGCCGAGCAGGTCGCCGGCCTCGTCGTGGCGTACGAGCCGGTCTGGGCCATCGGCACGGGCGAGACGGCCACGCCGGAGGACGCGCAGGAGCTCTGCGAGGCGATCCGCGTGCGTGTCGCCGAGCTGTACGACCAGGCCACGGCCGACGCCGTGCGCGTGCTGTACGGCGGCTCGGTGAAGTCGTCCAACGTCGCGTCGATCATGGCGAAGCCCGACGTGGACGGCGCCCTGGTCGGCGGCGCGAGCCTCGACCCGGAGGAGTTCGCGAAGATCGCGCGCTACCAGGCGCACACCGTCGCCTGACCCCGCGGGGGGACCGGCGGCGCCCCGCGGCGCGGCGGGTCCCGCCTGCTCGTCGTCCCACGAACGGCGGGGTGGTGGATCGCACCGCCCCGCGTCGCCTACCCTGTACCGCGATCACCGTGTCGGCGCACACCGCCGACCGGCGCGCACCGGCTCCACCGTTCCACGGCACGAACCGCACCTGCCGCCGCCCGCGGCCACGGTGCACCGCTGCACCGAACCGCCCGAGTGAGGATCCCACCGACGTGACTGGCCTTCGTATCACCCTCCAGGTGCTGCTGGTTCTCAGCAGCCTGCTGCTCGTCCCGCTGGTGCTGCTGCACAAGGGCAAGGGCGGTGGCCTGTCCGACATGTTCGGCGGGGGCATCACGGCCGGCGCCGGCTCGTCCGGCGTGGCGGAGCGGAACCTGAACCGCATCACCGTGACCGTCGCCCTGCTGTGGACGGTCATCATCGTCCTGCTCGGCCTGATCGAGAAGTTCTCGGAGTAGGGGGGCCTGGCCATGGCGAGCGGGAGTGCGATCAGGGGGTCGCGCGTCGGGGCCGGCCCGATGGGTGAGGCGGAGCGCGGGGACGCCGCGCCGCGCGTGTGGATCTCCTACTGGTGCTCGAACGGGCACGAGACCCGTCCGAGCTTCGCCGAGGAAGCCGCCGAGGAGGCGCCCACCACGTGGGACTGCCCACGCTGCGGGTTCCCGGCCGGTCAGGACCCGGAGGCGCCGCCGGCGCCCAGCAAGAACGAGCCGTACAAGACGCACCTCGCGTACGTGAAGGAGCGTCGGACCGAGGAGGACGGCGCTGCCATCCTCGACGAGGCGCTCGCCGCGCTGCGGGCACGGCGCGGCCGCTGACGGGCGCACGCCCCACGGACGCCGACGGCCCCCCCCCCCCCCGGG
>JAEWEJ010000022.1 GCA_023389455.1 Actinomycetes bacterium
GGCGCAATGTCGTCCCGTTCATCAAGTTCATAGGCCGCGTCCGGTACCCGCTCGTACTCGTCCAAGCGCACGAGGCAGCCTTGCTTGCGGACGCCGCGTGAACCGCCGCCGGTACCGTCCGCTCGACCGAGACGCAGGCGTGAGCCGTGGCAGCGACACTCATCGCATGCACCGCCGATGGGGTGCGAGCCCAACGGCAGTGGCTCGACCCCGTAATAGGGCAGTGGAAGGGGGTGCGGGAGAAAGGCGGCGCGAAGGTCGCAGTTCCGCGGGATGCGACGGTGCGATGGCGGGCGCAGGCATCCGTGCGCTTCTGGACAGGCGAGGTCGTCAAGCGCGACGCGAAAGGTCAAACCGCTGCCATCGCGGAGGACCGGGTCATCGCCGTGCCCCGAGGGTTGCTGGACGCCTCGAACCCGGCGCGCGCGCAGACAGATCTCACCGTCGCCGACGTTGCGCGGCTCTGGCTCGATGCACCGGAACGGCATGACGTCGCCGTCAGCAGCCTGGGCGTCTACTAGTCTTCTTCATGCCCAACTCCATCGCCCGGCCCCGCTCCCAACGGCGCCAGTGCTCCTCGCGGCGTCGACGGGCCGCGGGGTCGATCAGGCCGGCTCGGCGCAGCGCCCGGTAGACCCCCGAGCGGGAGACCCCCACGCCGGCGCCCGAGCTCGAACACCAGCCGGGTCGGACCCCACCCGGGGTGGGCACGGCGCATCTCCCAGATCGCGACCTCCACGTCCGGGTCGACCTTGTGCGGGCACGAGGCCGGCCGGTGCGACCGGTCGACCAGGTTCTCCAGACCGCCGGACTCGTAGCGAGCCAACCACGTGTGCAACGTCTGGCGCGACACACCCCACCACGCCGCGACCTCGGTGACCGAACGACCGTCACCGACCACCGCCATCACAGCCTTGTACCGCTGCTCAGCCACGCTCATCTCCCTCATGCAAGGGAGCGTCAAGGATCAACCGGAACCGGTGTCAACCATCAACCGGAACCACGTCAACCATCACCCGAACCTCGAACGTCAAGGATCAAGCGGAACCACACACCAGTTCAGGTGGGCCCCGTGGGGATCGAACCCACAACCCGCGGATTAAAAGTCCGCTGCTCTGCCAGTTGAGCTAGAGGCCCGGGACAAGCACCAATTCACTGAGACAAGGCTCGAGAGAACCCGAGAGAGAACCCCCTGGTCAGCCGTGCAGGTCCGCGCACCCAGGGTACGCGGCCACGTCGTCAGACCGGCGGGCTTTCGCCGCTGCGGGCTTGGCTCGGGCCTCTCCCGCACCGTGCCCGCCTTGCTGGTGCCGGTGCAGCTGGGCGGCCTCAGCTCCGTCGCGTGTTGATCTCGAAGCTGCGGAGGTAGTCGGCGTAGAGCCGCGTCGTGCGAAGCGACGGGTCGAGTCGGGCGACGACCTGCTGGTACTCGACGAGCGAGTCGGTGACGATGAATGCGTGCGTCAAGTCGTCCCGCCGCGCGGCTGCAGCGACGAACGCGCCCCACGTGCTGGTGTCGAACAGGACTCCGTAGCAGGCACCTTCGGGGATCGACCAGCCTTCCGCTGCCACCTCATCGATGCGCTCGCCGCGCGCGCCGGCACGCAGCCAGAGCAGTGGCGCGATCGCCTCGAACCGGCGCCCGAGCGAGACCAGCGTCGGGTCCTCGTAGGTGAGGGTGAAGAACTCGGCGTTCTCGTGGAACCCGTCGGCCATCGGGAACTCGTCGACGAACCGGTAGTCGCCATTCACCGTTGTCCCCGTTGACGTCGTGCCCGTGATGGCTGCTCGGATCCGCGGCTTAGTGATGTAGTCGCAGATGCCGAGTGCTTCCCACTCCTCGTCGCCGGGCTTGAGCCCTCGAGCGCGCAGCGTGGCCTGTTCGGCGACGCCTACCTCGTTGTTGGTGACGCAGATGCTCCGGCGGCGGCCGCCGTCTTGGTGGTTCAGCCGCATGACGGCATGGGTGGTTGTCCCGGAGCCGGCGAAGAAGTCGAGGACGAGCGCGTCAGGCTTGTTCGCGACGAAGAACCGCACGGCGTCCTCGACCGCGTACACAGACTTGGGGTAAGGGAAGGTGCGGTCTGGGAGGAGAGAACGGATCATGCCGACGCCGCCTGAGCCTCCCGCGTTGTGCGACGCGATGCGCCACTGAGTGCCAGGAACGAAGCGGGGCCGATAGCCGCCATCGTCAACAATAACCGAGCCGTCGGAGCGCCGTCCTATGACGGGGAAAACACCGGACTCCACCTTCCCCTGCTCGCCACTTGTGAGGAAGGTGACCGTCGTCTGAGACCCTCGCCAACTGCCGAGGCGCACGAACCCCTTGCGTATTAGTTCGCGCAAGCTCTGCGGAGAGACCGACCAGGTGCCCTCTTCGCCGGAACCCCGCAGAGGCCACACCGCTTCAGCACCCTCGGGAGCCGGCAGCTCGGCCCATCCCTCACCAGCGAACGCCTCACCTACCGAGTCGAAGACAGGTCCGTCGTCGCCGTTGCGGACGAATATCGGGTAGAAGAGGTTGGGTCGTGCAACTCGTCGCCCGTTCGCGCCCTGCCGCGCCAAGGTGGCCCAGCGGAGAGCCTGGGCGCGTGCATCGCTGACGATGCGCCATTCGTCGGTGAGCTCGAGGGCTTGTGGCGCGGCAGTGCCGAGCATTACGAAGAATAGGTACTCGTCGGTGCGCCTAAACGTGTCGCTCCTGGCCGACCCCTTCGAGTTGATCACAGAAGAAACCATCACGATCCGCTCGCCCGGGAAGACCTGCTCGAGCAGCAGCCCGAGGCGCAGGTACTCCTTCTCGTCAATGGTGACGATCAGGACCGAGTCCGCGGGGTTGAGCAG
>JAEWEJ010000089.1 GCA_023389455.1 Actinomycetes bacterium
GGGGCACCGGGGCCGGAGGCCGCTCCCGGCACCGGGCCGGCCCCGGGACCGGTGCTCACGGCTCGCCGCGACGCAGCTGCGCCGCGAGCTGCACGGCACGCACGGCGGCCGCCGCCTTGTTGCGCGACTCCTCGTACTCGAGGGCCGGCACGGAGTCCGCCACGATCCCGCCGCCGGCCTGGACGCTGGCACGCCCGTCCCGGATCACGGCCGTGCGGATCGCGATGGCCATGTCCATGTCACCGGCGAAGTCGAAGTACCCCACCGTGCCGCCGTAGACGCCGCGCCGGGCGGGCTCGAGCTCGTCGATCAGCTCGATCGCCCGGGGCTTGGGCGCCCCGGACAGGGTGCCGGCGGGGAAGGTCGCCACGAGGGTCTGCAGCGCCGTCGCCCCGGCGCGCAGACGCCCGACGACCGTCGAGCAGATGTGCATGATGTGCGAGAAGCGCCGGACCTCCATGAACTCGACGACCTCGACGCTGGTCGGCTCGCACACCTTGACCATGTCGTTGCGCGACAGGTCGACGAGCATGATGTGCTCCGCGCGCTCCTTGGGGTCGGCGAGCACCTCGTCCGCGAGCTCCCGGTCCTGCTCGGGCGTGGCACCGCGCGGACGCGAGCCGGCGATCGGGAACGTCGTGACGTGCCCGTCGCTGACCTTGACCAGCGTCTCGGGGCTCGAGCCGACCACCGCGAAGTCACGGCCGTCGGCGTCCTGCAGCGCGAGCAGGTACATGTACGGGCTGGGGTTGACGGTCCGCAGCACGCGGTAGACGTCCACGGGCTCTGCCGGGCAGTCGAGGTCGAGCCGCTGCGAGAGGACCACCTGGAAGACGTCCCCGTCGCGGATCGCCTCCTGGGCGCGGCGCACCTGCTCCTCGAACTCCGCCCGGGTGCTGCGGAACTCCAGCTCGGGGGCCGGGACGTCCGGGTCGAGCACGGCGGGCGCGGGGGGCGCGGGCCGGCGCAGGGCCGCCTGCATCGCGTCGAGACGACGCACCGCGTCCTCGTAGGCCTCGTCGACGCGCTCGTCCGTCGCGTCGAAGTTGATGGCGTTGGCCACGAGCCACACCGAGCCGTCCACGTGGTCGACGGCGGCCAGGTCCGAGGCGAGCAGCAGCGTCACCTCGGGGATCCCCAGCTCCTCCGGGGCACGGGTGGGCAGCGTCGGCTCCCAGTGGTGCACGACGTCCCAGCCCAGCACGCCGACCAGACCGCCGGTCAGCGGCGGCAGCCCGGGTACGCGCGGCGTGTGCAGCACGTCCAGGGTGCGGCCGAGCACGTCCAGGACGTCCCCCTCGGTGGGCACGCCGACCGGGACGTCGCCCGACCACGCGGCGCGGCCGTCGCGCACGGACAGCGACGCACGCGACGCCACGCCGACGAACGACCAGCGTCCCCAGGTGCCGTCGGACTCGGCGGACTCCAGGACGAAGGTGCCGGGCCGGCCCGCGGCCAGCGTCCGGTACAGGCCGACCGGGGTGACGTCGTCCGCGAGCAGGCGACGCACGACGGGCACGACGCGCCGGTCCGCCGCCAGCGCGCGGAAGCCCTCGGCGGTCGGCCACGTCCGCCCCCAGGGCAGGTCCGTGGCGGTCACGCCGGGTGCTGCGGCGACGGACGGCTGGGTCACGGCTGGTCTCCTCGGGGTGTCGTGGCGTCCTCCGACGCCGGGCCGGCCGCGGCCGGCGTGCCGAGCGGCAGCGCGCCACCCGCCTCGAAGCAGGTACGGGCTCCGGTGTGGCAGGCCGCGCCGACCTGGTCCACGGTGACGAGGAGCGCGTCCCCGTCGCAGTCGAGCGCCACACCACGCACGTGCTGGACGTGGCCCGACGTGTCGCCCTTGCGCCAGTACTCCTGCCGCGAGCGGCTCCAGAACGTCACGCGCCCGGACGTCAGGGTGCGGTGCAGCGCCTCGTCGTCCATCCAGCCGAGCATGAGCACCTCACGGGTGTCGTGCTGCTGGACGATCGCGGCCACGAGGCCGGCGTCGTCGCGCCGGAGGCGTGCGGCCACGGCGGGGTCGAGGTCGCTGCGAGCGACGCGGCCGGCGGGGACGGTGGGGTGGTTCTGCGGCACCCGACGATCCTGCCACGCGTCGAGCCGCGGAGGACGCCGCGTCCAGCGCGGGCCGACGTGGTCAGCGCGTCTGCGCGACCCAGGCCGCGTGCATCGCCGCGTAGTGCCCGCCGCGCGCCACGAGGTCGGTGTGCGTGCCGACCTCGACGACCCGGCCGGCGTGCACGACCACCACCACGTCCGCGGCCTCGGCCGTCGACAGGCGGTGCGCGATGGTCAGCGTCGTGCGGCCGCGCGCGAGCTCGCGCAGAGCGCGGGCGATGCGGACCTCGGCGACGGGGTCCACCGCCGAGGTCGCCTCGTCGAGCAGGAGCAGGTCGCCGTCCGCGAGGCGGGCGCGCGCGAGGGCCACCAGCTGCCGCTCCCCCGCGGACAGCATCTCCCCGCGCTGGCCCACGGGCGTGTGGAGCCCTGCGGGCAGCTCGGCGACCCAGCCGTCGAGGCCCAGCTCGTCGACCACGCGCTGCACCTCGGCCAGCGCCGCGGCGTCGAGGGCCACGGCTCCGTCGTCCCCCCGCGGGACGTCGCGCAGGCCGTACGCGACGTTCTGCGCGAGGGACGCGTCGAACAGGAACCCCTCCTGCGGCACGAGCACGACGCGCCGGCGCAGGTCGGCCGACGCGACGGCCCGCAGGTCCACGCCGTCGAGCAGGACGCTGCCGGTGGTCGGGTCCATGAAGCGCGCGACGAGCTTGGCCAGCGTGGTCTTGCCGGACCCCGTGGCGCCCACGACCGCCACGGACGTGCCGGCCGCGACGTGCAGGTCCACGTCCTGCAGGATCGGCGGGCCGCCCGGGTACGCGTACCCGACGTCCCGGAACGTGACCGACGCGGGTCCGCGCGGGCTGTGCACGGCCGTGTCGGCGTCCGGCTCCGGCACGTCGACCGGGGTCTCCAGCACGCCCAGGACGCGCCGCCACCCGGCGACGGCGTTCTGCAGCTCGTTGAGGATCTCCGTGGCCATCTGCACCGGCCCGGTGAACAGCTGCACGAGGAAGAGGAACGCCAGGACGCGCCCGACGCTGAGCTCGCCCGCGACACCGAGCCACGTGCCGGCCACCACGACGACCGCCAGCACCAGGTTCGCGACGAGGACGCCGGACGAGAACACGACGGCGACGAGGTTCTGCGCGCGCACCATGGCGCGCCGCGTCCCGGCGACCGCCGCGTCGACGCGGCGCTGGGTGCGGGCCGCGACCCCGTACGCCCGGATCGTCTCGGCACCGACGACAGCCTCGGACACCGCGCCCAGCATCGCCCCGTACTGCTCGCGCACGGCGGCGTAGCGCGCGTTCACGCCGCGCTGCAGGCGGGGCAGCACGACGAGCAGCGGGATGAAGCAGGCCCAGACCAGCAGCGTCAGCTGCCACGAGTACACGGCCATGAGCACGGTGGCCACGAGGATCTGCAGCACCGAGACGAGCAGCATGATGCCGCCCCACTGCACGAACATCGAGATCGTGTCGACGTCCGAGGTGACGCGCGAGACGAGAGAGCCGCGGCGCTCGGTGTTCTGCGTCAGCACGGACAGGTCGTGCACGTGACGGAACGCGCTGGTCCGCAGGGTCAGCAGGCCGGCCTCGCTGGACCGGAAGAGCCGGACGTTGACCAGCGCCGAGCAGGCGGCACCGACCAGCAGCCCGACCGCCGCGACCCCCACGAGCACCGCGGCGCGCCCGACGTCGACGCCACCGGGCGCGAGGATCGCCGTGTCGACGGTCTGCTGGACCGCGATCGGCACCAGGACCCGCGCCGTGGCCGCCACGACCGCCAGCGCGAGCGTCAGCGTCAGGCCGTCGAGCAGCTCGGGCGACACCTGGGCGGCCCGGCGCAGCGTCGCCAGCACGCCGAGCGTGCTCGCGGGCGCCATGCGGCTGTCGCCTCCCGCCGCGGGCGGCGTCGTCGTGCTGGTGGTCACCTGCGTCCTCCCTCGGCCGGCACGTCCGACCACGTCACCGCGGCGTCCTCGTCGGCCTGCTCCTGCGCGCGTCGCCGCGACTCGCGCTCGTACGCGGTCGCCAGCTCCCGGTAGCCCGGGTCACGGGCGAGCAGCTCGGAGTGCGGGCCGCGGTCGACGACCCGGCCACCCTCGACGTGCACCACCTCGTCCGCGAGCAGCACCGACGCCATGCGGTACGCCACGAGCAGCACGGTCGGCCCGGTGTCCCCGGCCCCGGACCGCAGCCCGGTGAGGATGTCGCGCTCCACCCGCGGGTCCACCGCCGACGTCGCGTCGTCGAGCACCAGCACGCGCGGGCGCCGTACGAGCGCGCGCGCCAGCGCCAGACGCTGACGCTGGCCACCGGACAGGTTGGCACCGCGCTCGCCGAGGGGCGCGTCGAGCCCGCCCGGCAGCGCGCGCACCACGTCGTCGACGTGCGCGGCGGCCAGCGCCGCCCAGACCTCGGCGTCGTCGGGCGCGTCGGCGTCACCCGGGTCGGCGAGCGTCACGTTGCCCCGCACGGTGTCCTCGAACACGAACGTCGACTGCCCCACGTAGCCGACCTGCGCCGCGAGGTCCGCCGGACGGATGTCGCGCACGTCGGTGCCGTCGATCTCGACGGCACCGGCGGAGGGGTCCGCGAGCCGCGGCACCAGGCCGACCAGCGTGGACTTGCCGGCCCCTGTGGGTCCCACCACCGCGACGGTGCGCCCGGGCGCCGCGTGCAGGTCCACCCCGTGCAGCAGCTCGACCTCGCCCCCCTCGCCGGGCACCCGCAGGTGGACGCCCCGCAGGCGGACGTCCGCGCCCGGCGTCGACCCGACCAGCGGCGACCGGCCGGCGACGGGGACGCCCGGGGAGTCGAGGACCCGCGAGATGCGGTCGTGCCCCACCAGGCCGCGGGGCAGCTCACCCAGCACCCAGCCGAACGCCCGCACCGGCACGGCGAGCAGCGTCAGCAGGTACGCCGCCGCCACCACGTCCCCGGTGCCGATCGCCCCGGCGGCCACGCGCTGCGCACCCACCAGCAGGACCAGGAGCGTGCCGAGGTTGGGCAGCAGGTCGATCACCGGGTCGAACACGGCGCGCACCACACCGACGCGGACGTTCGCGTCCCGCAGCTCCTGCGCCCGCTCGCGGAAGCGCTCGTCCTCGCGGTCCTCGGTGCCGAGCGACTTGACCAGCGCGGCGGCCTCGAAGCTCTCGTGCGCGACGTCCGCCACCTCGGCACGCAGCTGCTGCGCCCGCGTGATCGCCGGGGTCATGCGGCGCTGGAAGACGAGGTTGGCGACGACCGCGAGCGGCAGCACCACGAGTGCCGCGACGGCGAGCCAGACGTCGGTGCGCAGCAGCGCGACCGTCGCGGTCACGATCATCACCACGACGCCGAGCGCGAAGGGCAGCGGGTTGAACACACCGGTCGCCGCCTCGACGTCCGACCCCGCGTTGGACAGCAGCTGGCCCGTGGGGTGCTGCCGGTGCCACGTCATCGGCAGCCTCAGGTACTGGCGCGTCACCGCCCGACGGTGGTCCGCCTGGATGTCCGCGACGCCGATGCCCGCGAAGATGCGGCGTCCGGCCACGGCGAGCGCCAGCGTCAGCGCTACCAGGGCGATGACGAGACCCGCGAGCCAGATGCGGCCCTGCGCCTCCTGCGAGCCCTCCAGCGCGGGCACCACGACCTGGTCGGTCACGGCGCCCAGGACCCGGCTGACCGCGACCACCAGCCCGCCGAACAGCGCGGACGTCGCGACCGCCGCCACGTACGTGCGCGGGTGCGACCGCATGCCGCGCCACACCAGCGCCGCCGAGCGACGCGCGGCGGAGCCCCGGAGCATCGACCCCTGCGCGGCCCCGCGCCCCGCGTCGCCGGCCGACCCGGGCGCGTCGGCGCGCTGCGGGGTGGCGGGGGTCCGACGACGTGCGGGCACGGCGGTCACGCTCCTGACGCGAGAGGGGATCCGGAGATCCTCTCACGCAGGGCGCGAGCGGCCCGGCGACGACACGTCCGGTCGGGCGCGCGCAGCCGGCCCTGGCACGTGGCACGATCGCGGCCATGACCTGGCACGAGACCGAACGCGACTGGCTGGCCGACGCGCTGCGGGCCGCCGACCCGCAGGACCCCACGCTGTGCCAGGGCTGGCAGGCCCGCCACCTCGCGGCGCACCTCGTCCTGCGCGAGAGCCCGGGCACGGCCCTCGGCGCGCTGCGCGGTGGGATCGAGGCCGCGACGGAACGCCTCGCCGCGTCCGCCGAGGACGCGTCCGGCTACGCCGCCCTCGTGGACCGGTTCGCTGCACCCCCCTCGCGCTGGAGCCCGCTGACCTGGGCGGGGGACGCGGTCAACACCACCGAGTACTTCGTGCACACCGAGGACGTGCGCCGCGGTGACGGGACGCGCGCGCCGCGCGACCTGCCGGAGGGCCTGACCGACGCGCTGTGGTCGCAGCTCGTGCGGATGGCTCCGCTGCGACTGCGACGCCTCGGCCCGGGCGTGGTGCTCGTGCGCCCGGACGACGTGCGGTCCGCCGTCCACGCGCCGCGCGCCGGCCACGGCAGCGTGGTGCTGCGCGGCGAGGTCGGCGAGCTGGTCCTGGCGGTGTCCGGGCGGCTGCAGGCCGCCGAGGTGCAGGTCGACGGCGCACCCGACGACGTCACCGCGGTGCGGGACCTGCTCACCGGTCCCTGACGCGCCGCGCAGGGCGGTCAGCCTGCGACGCGCAGGGCGGTCAGCGCACGACGACGCCGGCCGCCCGCAGCCCGTCCTTGACCTGGCCGACCGTCAGCGTGCCGAAGTGGAACACGCTCGCGGCGAGCACGGCGTCCGCACCGGCCTTCGCGGCCTCGACGAAGTGCTCGACGGTGCCCGCACCCCCGGACGCGATCAGCGGGACGCTGACGCGCGACCGCACGTCGGTGATCATCTGCAGGTCGAAGCCGGCGGTGGTGCCGTCCGCGTCCATCGAGTTCAGCAGCACCTCGCCGACGCCCAGGTCGACCGCGCGGTGGGCCCACTCGACGGCGTCGATCCCGGTGCCGCGGCGTCCGCCGTGCGTCGTCACCTCGTACCCCGAGGGGGTACGGGTGTCACCGGTGGTGCGTCGCGCGTCGACCGAGAGCACCAGCACCTGGGAACCGAAGCGGTCGGCGATCTCGGTGATGAGCTCCGGGCGCGCGATCGCCGCGGTGTTGACCCCGACCTTGTCGGCGCCCGCCCGCAGCAGCCGGTCCACGTCCTGCGGGGACCGCACACCGCCGCCCACCGTGAGGGGCACGAAGACCTCGCCCGCCGTGCGCCGCACGACGTCGTACGTGGTCTCACGGTCGGAGGACGACGCGGAGACGTCGAGGAACGTCAGCTCGTCGGCGCCCTCCGCGTCGTAGCGGCGCGCGAGCTCGACCGGGTCACCCGCGTCGCGCAGGTTCTCGAAGTTCACGCCCTTGACGACGCGACCCGCGTCCACGTCGAGGCACGGGATGACCCGCAGTGCGAGGCTCACGAGGCGTCCTGCACAGGGTTGCCCGTGGCGAGGATGTCGATCACGAAGACCACCGTCTTTCCGGCGAGCTCCTCGCTGTCCGTGACACCGAGGGGGTACGAGGGCGGCACGACGAGCATCACCCGGCTGCCGGCGGGCTGGTCGACCAGCCCCTCGGACCAGGACGGCACGTCGGACAGCAGGAAGGAGACCGGCAGCACGCTCTGCCACGTCGAGTCGAACAGTGCGCCGTCGTCCCACACGAAGCCGCCGTACTGCACGGTGATGACGTCGCCCGCCCCGACCTGGGCGCCCGTCCCGCGCACCAGCGGCTGCACCACGAGCCCGTCCGGCGGCGGGGTGCCGGTCGGCGTGAGCGTGACGGACCCGTCGTCGGCCTCGGTGACCGCGGGCAGCCCGGGCTCGGGCGGGACCGGGTTCCCGACCGCCCGCGTCGGCAGGACGTCGAGCACGGTGACGGTCGGGTAGTCGCCCCCGCCGCCGCCGGGCGCGACCTGCAGCAGCCGCGCGCCCACCTGCTGGCCCTGCAGCGTCTCGTACAGGTCCGGCCCGAGGTCCTCGACCGTGAGCATCCGCGGCGTCGGGCTCGTGGTGTAGCTCTCCTTGACCAGGCTCGCGTCCGTGGCGTTCTCGAGCCAGAAGTCGATGAGCACCGGACCGCCCTCGACGAGCTCGGCGCCGGTGCCGGGCCAGACCGTCTCGCGGTACGTCTCCCCCACGGTCAGCGGCGTCAGGTAGGTCACGGTGGGCGCCTCGCCGGCGTCCCCCGTCACCGTCACCTCCGGGTCGGTCTCGGTGGTCGTCCCGCACCCCACGAGCAGCAGCCCGACGGTGGCGAGCACCGCCGTCCGCCGTGCACGCGCCAGCAACCGCACGTCCGCGCCTCCCACACCTAGGTCCACCACTGCGCCGGGGCGCGCCTCACCCGCCCGCGACGGGGCCTCACTGTACGACCCTCGCGGGCGGCACGACCGTGCCGTCCGTCCTGTCAGGCCCGGCGGGCCCGCGACGGGACGGTCACATCGACTCGATGAGACGGTCCACCCGCTCGTCGACGCTCCGGAACGGGTCCTTGCACAGGACCGTCCGCTGCGCCTGGTCGTTGAGCTTGAGGTGGACCCAGTCGACGGTGTAGTCCCGCCGCGCGTCCTGCGCCGCCCGCACGAAGTCGCCGCGCAGCTTCGCGCGCGTCGTCTGGGGCGGCACCGCGGTCGCCTCGAAGACGTCGAGGTCGGTGGTGACCCGCTCGACCAGGCCGCGCGCCGCCATGAGGTTGTAGAGCCCCTCGGTGCGGGAGATGTCGTGGTACGCGAGGTCGAGTCGCTGCACCCGCACGTCGGACAGCTCCAGGCCGTGCTTGGCCCGGTAGCGCTCGATCATCCGGTACTTGATCACCCAGTCGAGCTCCCGCTCGACCAGGGACAGGTCGCCCGTGCGCAGCGCGCGCAGGCCCCGCTCCCACAGGTCCAGCACCTGCTTCGTCTCCGGCGACGGCCCCATCTCCGTGGCGACGAAGTCGCTGACCCGCGTGAGGTACTCCTCCTGCAGGTCGACGGCGGTGACGGTCCTGCCCGACGCGAGCGTCACCGGCTGGCGGCCCGTCATGTCGTGGCTGATCTCCCGGATCGCACGGATCGGGTTCTCCAGCGTCATGTCGCGCATCGTCACGCCGGCCTCGATGAGCCGCAGCAGCAGGTCCGTCGACGCGACCTTGAGCATCGTCGTCGTCTCGGACATGGACGAGTCGCCGACGATCACGTGCAGCCTGCGGTACAGCTCGGCGTCGGCGTGCGGCTCGTCCCGCGTGTTGATGATGGGCCGCGAGCGCGTCGTCGCGCTCGAGACGGCCTCCCAGATGTGGTCGGCGCGCTGCGAGAGGCAGTAGACCGCGCCGCGCGGGGTCGCCAGGACCTTGCCGGCACCGGTGAGGACCTGACGCGTGATGAGGAACGGCACGAGGACGTCGGACAGGCGCGCGAAGTCGCCCTGCCGGCGCACGAGGTAGTTCTCGTGGCACCCGTAGGAGTTGCCGGCGGAGTCGGTGTTGTTCTTGAACAGGTGGATGCGGCCGGGCAGCCCCTCGTGCTCGAGCCGTTGCTGCGCGTCCGCCACCAGGCCCTCGAGGATGCGCTCCCCCGCGCGGTCGTGCGTGACGAGCTGGCGCCAGTCGTCGCACTCCGCCGTCGCGTACTCGGGGTGCGAGCCGACGTCGAGGTACAGCCTCGAGCCGTTGCGCAGGAAGACGTTGGAGGACCGCCCCCACGCGACGACCTTCCGGAAGAGGTAGCGCGCCACCTCGTCGGCGGACAGGCCGCGGCCGTCCTGCGCCGCGCACGTGACCCCGTACTCGGTCTCCAGACCGAAGATCCGCCTGTCCATGCACCACTCCCCGTCGCTCGTCCGCCCGACGCCACCGGCACCTCAGGGTGCGGGTGGGCCGCCCGCGTCGTCCGTCGTCGCCCGTGCCACGCCGCCGAGCACGTCCTCGAGCAACGCCCCGGTCAGCCGCTTGAACGCCCGGCGCGGCCGGGTCCGGTCCAGCACGGCCACCTCGAGCTGCGCGGCCCCGAGGACCCGCTGCTCGCCGTCGTCGCCCGTCGAGCCGAGGACGCGCACGGCGAGCCCCAGCACCTCGGCCAGCGTCATGCCCGGACGCCACTCGCTGCCGAGCAGGCCGCCGAGCCGGTCGGCCTGGCCGCCCATGACGACCCAGCCGTGCTCGTCCGTCACCGAGCCGTCGTACGACAGCCGGTACAGCTGGTCGCCGGCGGGCTCGCGGCCCACCTCGACGACGACCAGCTCGACCTCGAGCGGCTTGGACTCCGTGGTGAAGACCGTGCCGAGCGTCTGCGCGTACGCGTTCGCCAGACCGCGCGCGGTGACGTCGACCCGGTCGTAGGAGTAGCCCCGCAGGTCGGCGTACCGCACGCCCGCGACCCGCAGGTTCTCGAACTCGTTGTACTTGCCGACGGCGGCGAAGGCGATCCGGTCGTAGATCTCCGAGATCTTGTGCAGCGCCCGCGACGGGTTCTCCGTGGCGAAGGCGATGCCGTCGTCGTACTGCAGCACCACGACGGACCGGCCGCGCGCGATGCCCTTGCGCGCGTAGTCCGCCCGGTCCTTCATCAGCTGCTCGGGCGAGACGTAGAACGGCATGCTCATCGGGCGCCTCCCTCGCGTCGGGCGCTGCGCCGACCGTTCTCGACCACGTCGACGGCGGCCGCCAGGTCGTCGTCCGTGACCCGCAGGTACCCCGCCTCGGTGACGGTCGCCACGACGGGCCAGATCCGGCGGTCACGGTCGGGCCCACCCGTGGCGGAGTCGTCGTCGGCGGCGTCGACGAGCGCCTCGACGGCGACGCGCACGGCGGCCGACGCGTCGAGGTCCGGGCGCCACCGCTTCTTCAGGGAGCCGCGCGCGAACACGGAGCCCGACCCCACTGCGTGGTGGCCGTGCTCCTCGTACCGGCCGCCGGTGACGTCGTAGGAGAAGATCCGACCGAGGCCGCGGTCCAGGTCGTAGCCGCCGAACAGCGGCACGACGGCCAGGCCCTGCATCGCGAGGCCGAGGTTGCCCCGGATCATCGTCGCCAGCCGGTTGGCCTTGCCGTCGAGCGAGAGCAGGCTGCCCTCGATCTTCTCGTAGTGCTCGAGCTCGAGCTGGAACAGCCGGACCAGCTCGATCGCCAGGCCCGCGGTGCCCGCGATGCCCACGGCCGAGAACTCGTCCGCGGGGAAGACCTTCTCGATGTGCCTGCTGGCGATCATCGACCCCATGGTCGCGCGACGGTCGCCCGCCAGGACGACACCACCCTCGAACGTCAGCGCGACGATCGTGGTGCCGTGCGGACTCTGCACCTCGCCGGGCGGCAGCGGACGCCGCCCGGGCAGGAGGTCAGGGGCGTGACCGGCGAGGAAGTCGACGAAGGACGAGCTGCCGGGCGTGGTGAAGGCGAGCGGGAGCCGGCCTGACGGGTCGCGTGGTGCCATCGGCCGTCACTGCCCGCCCTTCTGGACGAAGCCCCGCACGAACTGCTCCGCGTTCTGCTCCAGGACGTCGTCGATCTCCTCGAGCAGCGCGTCGACCTCCGCGTCCCGGGACTGCGCCGCCGGCGCAGCGGGCGCCGGCGTGTCCGGCTCGCCCGCGGCCTCGTCGTCGTGACCGTGCCTGACCTGCTCCTGACCAGCCATGGTGATCTCCCCGTCCTGCGACCACGTGCCGCGTGCCCGCTCGTCCACCCTAGGCCCAACCGGCGCGCACGTACCTGCGGTCGCCCACGACGCGGACGCGTCGCTGCTGGACACCGTTGGGCCACGCGGGTGGTCGGGGGCCCGGACCGCCTGTGGAGGACGCCGTACGGCTGCCCGGACCTGGCACGATGCCCGGATGCCCTCGGAGCCGCAGACCCTGTACAGCCACGTGCTCCAGGTGCTCCAGGACAGCACCCTGTGCCCGGCGTGCACGGCCCGGCTCCACGCCGGCCGGTGCCCCGCCTGCGGGCTGGACGTGTCCGGTCCGGAGGGTGCCCTGGTGTGGCGGGACAGCCAGGCCGCCGTCGCGGCGCTGCGGGCGCGCCAGGAGCGCGTCGAGGCCGTCCGCGCGGCGCAGCGGACGGTGCACGGCGGCACGGCTCCCGCC
>JAEWEJ010000130.1 GCA_023389455.1 Actinomycetes bacterium
CGACGACCCAGGCCGCCCACTTGTCGAGGACCTTCTTGGCCTTCTCGTTGCCGGTCTCGTAGTAGAGCTCGGCGAGCCGCTGCACGCCCCAGGCCTGCATGCCGAACCACTGGTTCGACGGCGGGTCCGCGTAGACGGGCGCCTCGGTGTAGGCCATGCCGTAGAACGTCGGGGTGCCGGCCGGCGGCTGCGCGTACGCACCGTTCCAGCTGTTCGTGGCACCACCGGCGATCGGGCCGTTGGACGACTGCAGCCAGGTGTAGAGCTCGACCTGGCGCTCGAGCGACTTGGCCCAGTCGGCCTTCGCCGTCGCCGACTTCGGCGTCAGCTTCGGGTCGTTCGACAGCGCCCAGGCCGCGAACGGGTTCTGGTAGCCGAAGTGCGCGTGCGACGAGCCGATGCGCCAGGCCCAGCCGGAGCTGGTGTCCGTCGCGCCACCCCAGGCCATGTACCAGGACAGCAGGTAGTGCGCGCTCTCCTTGCCGGAGCCGGCGGCGCAGCTCGGCGACGTGCAGCCGATCGTCTTGAAGTACTTGTCGAACAGCGTGTACCGCAGGTAGTCGCCGAGCTTGGCGGCCTTGGTGACCACGGACGCGACGTCCGCGGCCTTGCCCTGCTCGGTCGCCCACTTGTTCGCCCAGTAGACGGCCTCGACGGCGCGCGCGTCGGCGTCGGACGCCGACGTGTACTTCCACTGCTTGGCGTACGACGCGTCACCGGTGAACAGGTCGAGGTACCCGTTCGTGCCACCCGACGTGAAGTCGTCGCAGGTGGGGTGCGGGACCGTCTCCCACACGGACTCCTGCGGGCCGCGCTGGAACGTGTTGACGAGCGACATGCCCTCGTGGTCCGGGCCGAGCTGGCAGCCGGGGCCGGGAGCGGCACCGAAGCCGTAGATGTTGTCGACGTCGCCCAGCCAGTGCATCTGGTAGATGTCGTTGTTTCCGTAGGTCGACCGCAGCTCGGCCGCGATCGGGTCCTTGCCGACGCTGCCGCTGCTGCCGATCTGGGAAGGGTACTTGCTCGGGTGGTCGTACTCCGAGGCGTAGCTCGCCGGGGCGTCGGCCTTGTAGAAGGAGTTCGTCGGCTGATCCGCCTGCTGGGGGATCATGTACGTCTCCATGTTGACCCACGCGTCGTTCAGCGGGGCCCAGTCACCGGTGGCCTGGCCGTACAGGGCCTCGAGCCAGATCCAGTAGCTGTACGCCTCGGACGTGGTCATGTGCCCGTAGTCGGGGGCCTCGACCATGAGGGTCTCGACGGCGTGGTAGGGGATGCCCTGCGGGCTGAAGTACCCGTTGGCCGGGTCCTTGATCTTCTCGTACTGCTCGAGGAACCGCTGCGCGTACTCGGAGTCGACCGCCACGGCAGCGGGAAGCGCTGCCTGCGACGTCGATCCGGAGAGCGCCTGGGCGGCCTGCATGCCGCCTGCGGCCACGAGCGTCGTGGCCGTCAGGACGGCCCAGGCCGCTCTGACGGCACGCCGTCGGGTGCTTGAGGACATCTTCCGTACCTTTCCTGGCGTCGACCACGCTCGGCCTCGGTGCCGGCGTGGAGCCTGTCGACGGCCTCGGAGCCGGCGACAGTCCTGCACGAAGGAACGGACCGGTCCGCGGTGCGCAGCGTCGCGCGCCCGCGGTGAGCGGTCTGGACGACGCTCACTCTCACCAGGTCCACAGGCACCGTCCAGGCCGCGAAACGCTTAGGGAGGCGCGGTCGTGGGAGCGTGACCAACCCGGTGGGCACCGCGCCGCGCCCGGCACCCGCCGCGCACGACGTCGACCGGCACCCGGCCGCCGGCCGCGGGGCGGCTCGGACGGCGGGTCCCGGTCGACGGGCTGCCCTGCGGGTGCGTCAGGTCCAGCGGAACAGCCGGACGGCGACGGGCACGCCGACCAGCGCCCACACCGCCATGACCAGCATCTCGGTACCGGGGAACGGCTGCCCGACCCAGCCCGCCGTCATCGCCTGCGTCGCCGCGCCCAGCGGCGTGTACCCGGCGACGTCCTGCACGAGGTCCGGCATCAGCGGCAGCGGCAGCCACACCCCGGCGAAGAACAGGCACAGGAAGTAGAGCGTCATGCCCCACCCGTTGGCCGCCGCGGCGGTCGGCGCCCGGGCTGCCACGAGCGACCCGAGGGCGAACGCCGACAGCACCGCCAGCAGGAACGCCAGCAGGACGGTCGCGGGCTGCTCCGGCAGCGAGATGCCGAGCACCAGCACGCCGGAGGTGACCGCGAGCGCGGCAGCGAGGAGCAGCGCCGCGAGGTTGACGACCACCTGGGCCACCAGGAGGCGCGCCGGCCCGACCGGCGTGGTCGACAGTCGGCGCAGCACGCCGCGCTGCCGGTAGGTCGCGATGATCGCCGGGAACGTCGAGACGGCGACCGTCGCGACGGCCAGGCTCAGGACGATGGGCGTGTACCCGGTGATGGCGGTGACCGCGGCGAGGAGCGGGTCGCTGTCGTCGTAGGGCTGGTCCGCCCACGGCATCACGAGGCCGAGCACCGTCAGCAGCAGCGCCGGGAACAGCAGCGCGAAGAACAGCACCGACGGGTCGCGGACCAGGAGGCGTGCCTCGACGGCGATCATGCGGGCCAGGGCGCCGCCCGGCGCGCGGTGCGCGACGGCGCCGTCGGTCGGGGCGAGCGCGCGGCGGCGCGCGGACGCGTCGGACGTCGGGCCGGACGTCGTGCCGCTGGCCGTGCTCGACGTCGGGCCGGGGGTCGGGGTCGTGGGGGTCATGTCACACCTCCGCAGGAGCGGTCGTCGGGGTCGCCGCCGGCGTGGGCGGCGCGGTGTCGGTGCCGGTCGTGCCGGTGCCGGTGAGGGAGACGAACGCGTCCTCGAGGGACGCGCGCTCCAGACGGACGTCCTGCGCCCGGACGTCGTGCCGGGCCAGCGCGACCATCACGTCCTGCACGACTGTGCCGCCGCCCCGCACGACCAGCGCCCGGTCCTCGACGACCGCGTCGTGGACGTCCGGGACGCCGGCCACCGCCGCCAGGAGGACCGCGTCGGCGACGGGGCCCTGGGGCCGCACGCGCAGCACCTGCTCACCCTGCGCCAAGGTGACGATCTCCGCCGGCGTGCCGACGGCGGCGACCTGCCCGGACGCGATGAGCGCGATCCGGTCGCACAGCCGCTCGGCCTCCTCCATGAGGTGCGTGACGAGGATGATCGTGACCCCCGCGTCGCGGATCGCCTCGACCACCGCCCACGTCTCGCGCCGGGCGTGGGGGTCCAGCCCGGTGGTGAGCTCGTCGAGGATCGCGAGCTCCGGGCGGCCCACCAGCGCGAGCGCGACGGACAGGCGCTGCTTCTGGCCACCGGACAGGTCCTTGAACGCCGTGTCCTGCTTGGCCGTCAGCCCCAGCAGGTCCAGCAGGTCCGTGGGGTCGGCGGGGTCGGGGTAGAACGACGCGTACAGGTCGAGCGCCTCGCGCACCCGCAGCCGGTCCGGCATCGCGGACTCCTGCAGCTGCAGGCCGACCCTCTCGTGCAGCGCCGCGGCCTGCGTCGTCGGGTCGAGGCCCAGGACCTCGACGGTGCCGCCGTCGGGGCGTCGCAGGCCGGCGATCATCTCGACCGTCGTCGTCTTGCCGGCGCCGTTGCGCCCGAGGATGCCGTAGATCTCGCCGCGCTCGACGGTGAGGGACACGTCCTGCACGGCCAGGGTGCTGCCGTAGGACTTGCGCAGGTGCTCCGCGCGGACGACCGGGGTGGTGCTCATGCTGACCTCCGGGTGGGCGTGGGTGCGCCGGGACCGGCGCGTGGGTGTGGGGTGTCGCGGCCTCGGCGGGTGCCGGGTCCGTGGGGACGGGTGTGCGTGGGTGTCGCGGTGCGTGGGTTACGGGTGCGGTGGCCGCAGCTGCGTGCGGCGGACGACGGCGGCGTAGGCCGCGGCGGTGAGGGCGATGACGAGCGCGGACCAGCCGAGCGCGGGCCACGGCGGGCCAGGGGCGGCGGCGGGTAGCGGACCCCAGCCGCCGGCCGCGCCGAGCAGGGCGAAGACGAGGAACACGGGGCCGACGGTGAGCGGCAGCGCGAGCGTGCCGCGCAGCCCGCCCCAGCGCTGGTAGGCAGCCCCGACGAGCAGGGCGGCGACGTTCCCGACGACGCAGCACACGACGAGCTCGGCGAGCAGCAGGCCGAGAGGGGAGGACTCGTCGGCGAGGAAGCCGTCGTTCACCCGCCAGCCCCGGCCGAGGGCCGTGTGGATGCCGCGCTCGGCGAGGGCGAGTGCGGTGAGCACGACCCCGTAGGCCGCGCCCGTGCCGACCCCGACGAGGACCGTCGCCCGGGCGAACGTCCGCCGCGTCATGCCGGCGGCGACGTGCACCCGCAGGTAGAGCGGGACGAGGGCGATGGCCTGGGAGAACGGGAACCAGATGGCGGCGTGCCGCGCGTAGAGGACGACGGACGCGTCGTCGACACCCAGCAGCCGGTCGACCAGGACGCTCGCCACCACGACGACGGGCACCGAGCACGCCCAGAACCAGACGAGCAGCGTGAGGTTGAGGGCGGCGAGCCGGGTGACGGTGTGCCGCAGCGGGCCGGTGCGGCCCGCCGGGGCGGCGGTGGCGGTGGCGGTCATCGTCTCCTCCTCTCTCGCGGTCGGGGTGTGGTGGTCGGGGGTCGGGTGGTCGGGGGTCGGGTGGTCGGTCGTCAGTGCGCCGGGGCGACCTGCAGCCGCCGCACGAGGGCGGCGAAGACCGCCGCCATCACCGCGGCGAGGACGACGCCCACGCCGACCGCCAGGGCCAGGTGGCCAGCCGCGGTCGTGGTCCAGATGCCCGGCAGGTCGACGAAACGGACGCCGGGGATGTAGAGCAGCAGCACGAGCGGACCCACGGTCAGCGGGAGCGTGAGCGTGCCCGCCCAGGCGCCGAACCGCTGGTAGACGGCCCCGACGAGCAGCCCGGACAGGTTCGCGACGGCGCACGTCACGGACATCTCGAGCAGCATCGCCCCGGCGGACGCGTACTCGTCGGCGAGCTGGACCTCCGTGATCACCGACCCCCAGCCCAGGGCGTCGTGGACGGCCCGCTCCAGCAGCACGAGGGCCGTGAAGACGGCCGCGTACCCGACGCCGGCGGCCACCTCGACGAGCAGCGCGGCCCGGACGAACGTCCGGCGCGTCATGCCCGACGCAATGTGCACCCGCAGGTAGGCGGCGACCAGCATGATGCCGAGCGAGAACGGGAACCAGGTCGCCGCCTGCCGGGCGTAGACCATGATCGACACGTCGACGCTGCCGGCGACCCGCCAGGCGACGAGGGTGGCGGTCACGGCCGCCACGACCGCGATCGCCCAGAAGATCCAGGCCATGGTCAGCAGCGCCGCGCCCAGCCGGCGCGCGGTGTGCGCCGTGGGTGACGGGCGTGCGGCGACGGTCGTCGTCATCGGTCCACCCCTCGCGCGTGCGCCGCCGCGCCGCCGGTGCGGCCCGGGTCGGTGAGGTGGACGAACAGGTCCTGCAGCGGGACCGGGCCCAGCTCGAGCCCGGCCTCCCGTGCGCGGCGCACGTCCCCCTCCAGGAGCGCGCCGCGCACGGTGGTCTGGGTGGTGCCGCCGAGGCGCTGCGTGGCGAGGACGTCTCGCCCCGCGACGAAGTCCGCGACGGCGGCCGCCGGGCCGGTGACCGAGACGCCCTCGGCTCGCAGGGACTCGACGTCCTGGGCGAGGAGGACACGGCCGCGGTCGAGCACCACGACGTCCTCGAGCAGCCGCTCCACCTCGTCGATCAGGTGGCTCGACAGCACGATCGTGCGCGGGTGCTCGGCGTAGTCGGCGAGCAGCGCGTCGTAGAACGCGTACCGGCTGGGCGCGTCGAGGCCGAGGTGGACCTCGTCGAGGATGGTGAGCGGCGCGCGCGAGGCGAGCCCGACGACGATCCCGAACGCCGACTTCTTGCCCCGCGACAGCTTCGACGGCTTGCGCCTCAGGTCGAGCTCGAACAGCTCGAGCAGCTCGCCGGCCAGCTCGTGCGAGAACCACGGCCGCGCGCCGGAGAGGTAGGCGAGGTTGTCCTTGAGGGAGTAGTCGTCGAGCACGTCGCCGGACTCGCGGACGAAGCACACCCCCGGCACGACCCGCTCGTTCTCCCACGGCTCCTCGCCGTCCACGAGCACGCGGCCGGCCGTCGGACGGCGGAAGGCGGCGAGCAGCGAGCCCATCGTCGACTTGCCCGACCCGTTGCGCCCCAGCAGCCCGGTGATGGTGCCGGGACGGATCGTCAGGGCGACGTCGTCGAGCGCGGTGACGTCGCCGTAGCGCTGCGTCACGCCCTGGAGCTCGACGCCCCAGCCGGTGGTCGCGGTCATCGGGACTCTCCCTCGGGTGCGGGGCGGGCGGCACGGGCGCGGAGCCGGGCGACGACGTCCTCGACGTCGACGCCCAGGACGCGGGCCGCGTCGGCGACGGGGTCGACCGCGTCGGCGAAGAAGGACTCGCGGGCCTCGGCGAGCAGCCGCTCGCGGGCACCGGGGGCGACGAACATGCCGACGCCCCGGCGCTTGTAGAGCACGCCCTCGTCCACGAGCTGCGCGAACGCCTTGGCGGCCGTCGCCGGGTTGATGCGGAACGTCGTGGCGTACTGCGTGGTCGACATGACCTGCTCCTCGGCTGCCAGGGCGCCCGAGAGCACGTCCTGCCTGATCTGGTCCGCGATCTGCAGGTACACGGGGGCACGTCCGTCGAACACGGCTACCCCTCCCTGCTGGTTCTGTGGTTCATTACTCGACTAATGAACCACAGAACCTGGGAGGGCACAAGCCCCACCCGCCCCGGAGAGCTACGAAGCGTTTCGACCGCCGCTCGACGTATACGCCCCGCCCGCACGCGCGTACGTTCGCGAGCACCCGGTTGTGATCGTTCACACCGCCTCGATGGAGAGGTCCTGCGATGACCCAGCCCGAACGCCCGGCGCCGGCCGGCCCCCGCACCCCGTTCACCCGGCGGCAGATCCTCCAGCTCGCCGGGGCCGCAGGCCTCGTCGCCGCTGCCGGGCCGCACCTCGGTCCCGTCGCCCGCGCCCTGGCCGCCGAGCTCCCCACGGCGCGCACCGAGATCGGCACGCGCGCACGGCCCTTCGCACTGGGCCAGGTGCGTCTGACCGCCGGCCGCTGGACCCAGAACCAGGACCGCACCCTGGCCTACCTGCGCAGCGTCGACATCGACCGGCTGCTCTACACCTTCCGCGCCAACCACCGGCTCTCGACGCAGGGCGCCCAGCCCCTGGGGGGCTGGGAGGCGCCGACCTTCCCGTTCCGCAGCCACAGCCAGGGGCACTTCCTCACGGCCTGGGCCCAGGCGTGGGCCGTGCTGGGCGACACCACGTGCCGCGACAAGGCCGCCGCGATGGTCGCCGGGCTGGCCCGCTGCCAGGACAACGACACCGCCGCCGGGTTCGCCACCGGGTACCTGTCCGGGTTCCCCGAGTCCGAGTTCTCGGTCGCGGAGACCGGGACCGGCAACGGGAACGTGCCCTACTACGCCCTCCACAAGACCCTCGCCGGACTCCTCGACGTCTGGCGGCTGCTGGGCAGCACCCAGGCCCGCGACGTGCTGCTGCGCCTCGCCGGCTGGGTCGACACGCGCACGGCACGGCTGTCGCAGGCGCAGATGCAGACGTGCCTGCGGGTCGAGTTCGGCGGCATGAACGCCGTGCTGGCCGACCTGTACCTCATGACCGACGACAGCCGCTGGCTGCGCGTCGCCCAGCGGTTCGACCACGCCGCGTCGTTCGACCCGCTGGCCGCCAACCGCGACCAGCTCAGCGGCTCGCACGCCAACACGCAGGTCCCCAAGTGGGTCGGCGCCGCGCGCGAGTACAAGTCCACGGGCACCACGCGCTACCGCGACATCGCGCGCAACGCCTGGGCCATCACCGTCGGGGCGCACACCTACGCGATCGGCGGCAACAGCGAGGCCGAGCACTTCCGTCCCGCGAACGCGATCGCGACGTACCTCGACAACGACACGTGCGAGCAGTGCAACACGTACAACATGCTCAAGCTCACGCGCGAGCTGTGGACGCTCGACCCCGACGACGCCCGCTACTTCGACTTCTACGAGCGCGCGCTGCTCAACCACCTGCTGGGTGCGCAGAACCCGTCGGACCCGATGGGCGGGTTCTCGTACTTCACGCCGCTGCGCCCGGGCGGCCGGCGCGGCGTCTCCTCCGGGCCGGCGTGGGGCGGCGGCACGTTCTCGACGCCGTACACGACGTTCTGGTGCTGCCAGGGCACGGGCATCGAGACCAGCACCAAGCTCATGGACTCGATCTACTTCTTCGAGGGCACCACGCTCACGGTCAACCTGTTCATGGCCTCGACGCTCACGTGGGCCGAGCGGGGTCTCACCGTCACGCAGGCCACGTCCTACCCCGCGGCGGACACCACCACCCTGACCGTCGGCGGGAGCCCGTCGGGGTCGTGGACCGTCCGCGTCCGCATCCCGTCCTGGGCGACCGGCGCCTCGCTCACGCTCAACGGCGCACCGCTGGACGTCCCGGCAGCGCCGGGGACGTACAGCTCCGTCACGCGCACCTGGGCGGCCGGCGACGCGCTGGGCGTGCGCCTGCCCATGACCGTGCGCGTCGAGCCGACCAACGACGACCCCCGCACGGGCGCGGTCTTCTACGGTCCGGTCGTGCTGTCGGGGAACTACGGCGACCGGACGCTGTCGGCGCCGCCGACCCTGGACGTCGCGTCCGTCACGCGGACCAGCACGTCGTCCCTCGCGTTCACCGCCCGCGCGGACGGCCAGGCGGTCCCGCTCGGGCCGTTCTACGACGCGCACGGGCACAACTACACCGTCTACTGGCGCACGAGCGGCTCCGGCGGCACGCCCTCCGGCGGCTCCGGCCCGTACCGCCTGGTCAACGCGGCCAGCGGCCTGGTGCTCGGCATCGCCGGGATGTCCACCGCCGACGGCGGCCTGGCGCTGCAGTGGTCCGACAACGGGTCCGCCGACCACGACTGGGTGCTCGTGCCCGACGGCGACGGCCTCAAGCTGCGCAACGTGCACAGCGGCAAGGTGCTGGGCGTCGAGAACATGTCGACCGCCGACGGCGCGCGCGTCCTGCAGTGGGGGGACACGGGCACCGCCGACCACCGCTGGACGCTGCTCGACGCGGGCGACGGCACGCACCGCGTCCGCAACGCGCACACGTCGCGTGTGCTCGGCCTGCAGGGCAACGGCACCGCGCAGGGCACGCCGGCCGTCATGACCGGCGACGACGGCACCACCGACAACCGCTGGCGCGTCGTGCCAACCGGGGCACGCCGCATCCAGAACCGGAACAGCGGCCTGGTGCTGGGCGTCACGGACATGTCCACGGCCGACGGCGCACGGGTGCTGCAGTGGGGCGACACGGGCACGGCGGACCACCTGTGGACGGCCGTGCTGGGCGGCGACGGTCTGCTGCGCGTGCGCAACCAGCACACGGGCAAGGTGCTGGCCGTCGACGGCACGGGCAACGGCGGCCGTGCGGTGTCGACCACCGACACGGGCGCGAGCGCGCAGCGGTGGCGGCTGCGGTACGGCTCCGACGGGTACTTCCGGCTGCAGAGCGCGACCGGCCGGGTGCTCGGCGTCGACGCCATGTCGACGACCCAGGGGGCCGCGGTCCTGGTGTGGGACGACAGCGGCACCGCCGACCACCTGTGGCGGTTCGTCTGACGGCCGGTCCGGCCGTCAGCCCGTGACGACCGCGCAGCGGTCCTCGCCGGGCTCGGCGGTGCCGCTGGCACGCGCGAGCAGGTCCCGCAGGGTGTCGCGCTCGACGGGGGCCAGGCCACGGAGGACGCGGTCCTCGGCCGCGGCGATGCGGCCCTCGACGTCCGCGAGGACTCTCCTGCCGGCGTCGGTCGCGGCGATGCGGCGCACGCGGCGGTCCGCCGGGTCGGGGCAGCGCGCGACCAGGCCCGCGGCGCACAGGTCGTCGAGCAGGTAGGTCATGACGGTGCGGTCGATGCCGAGGTGGCCGGCGAGCGCGGCCTGGCTGGGCGGCTCCGCGGCGGTGACGACGACGCGCAGCAGGTGGTACCCGCGCGGCCCGGCGGGGATCGGGCCAAGGGCCTCCCCGACGGCGTCGCGCCACCGGCCGAGCAGCGTGCCCAGCTGCCAGCCGAGGTCGTCGCCCGTGCGCGTCGTGGTGTCGGTCACGGCACCAGCATACCCGTTGCCCCACAGATCGTCGGTCGTGCATATGATCTACCCAGCACACGACCACGGAGGCGACGCCATGACCGACTACGGGCACGAGCTGCAGCTCGGCACGTTCCTCACCCCGCAGAACGCCGACCCGCAGACCGCGGTCGACCTGGCCGCGCTCACCGAGCAGGCCGGCCTCGACCTGGTGACGTTCCAGGACCACCCGTACCAGCCGTCGTTCCTCGACACGTGGACGCTGCTGTCGTACGTCGCCGCCCGCACCGAGCGCGTGCACCTGTCCGGCAACGTCCTCAACGTGCCCATGCGCCCGCCGGCGGTCCTCGCGCGCGCCGCCGCGAGCCTCGACCTGCTGTCCGGTGGGCGCGTCGAGCTCGGCCTGGGCGCCGGGGCGTTCTGGGACGCGATCGAGGGCATGGGGTTCCCGCGGCTCACCCCCGGCCAGGCCGTCGACGCGCTCGACGAGGCCATCGACGTCATCCGCGCCCTGTGGGACACCGACGCGCGCGGTCCGCTGCGCGTCGGCGGCGAGCACCACCACCTCGCCGGCGCCAAGCGCGGACCGGCGCCCACGCACGACATCGGCATCTGGGTCGGCGCCTACAAGCCCCGCATGCTGCGCCTGGTCGGGCGCAAGGCCGACGGCTGGCTGCCCTCGCTGGGCTACCTGCAGCCCGGCGACCTGGCCCGCGGCAACGCGACCATCGACGCGGCCGCGACGGCCGCCGGCCGCGACCCGCGCGAGATCCGCCGCCTGGCCAACATCAGCGGCCGGTTCTCCCCCACCCCCGGCGACGGCCTCGACGGCCCGCCCGAGCAGTGGGTCGACGCCCTGGTCCGGTACGCGCTCGAGGACGGCATCGGCACGTTCGTCCTCGCCACCGACGACCCCGCGACCATCCGGACGTTCGGCGAGCAGGTCGCACCGGCCGTCCGCGACGCGGTCGCGGCCGAGCGCGCGTCGTCGGGCACCGCGGCGGGTCCGGTGCGCAGCGCGGCCGCGCTGGCCAAGCGGGTCGAGGGCATCGCCTACGACGCGGTCCCGGCGGCGCTGCCCGCGGTCGAGCCCGGGGACCGCGCGTACGCGTCCCTGCGCTCCACGTACATGCGCCGCGGCGCCCCGGGGCTCGTCCTGCTCCCCCGCACCACGCAGCAGGTGGTCGACGCGCTCGGGTACGCCCGCGAGCAGCGCGGACCCCTGGGCGTGCGGTCCGGCGGCCACGGCATCTCCGGCCGGTCGACCAACGACGGCGGCGTGGTGCTCGACGTCGGCGCGCTGGACGAGGTGACGGTCCTCGACGAGGCGACGCGTCGGGTGCGGCTCGGCGCGGGCGCGACGTGGGGCAAGGTCGCCGCGACGCTGGCCCCGCACGGCTGGGCCGTCTCGTCGGGCGACTACGGCGGCGTCGGCGTGGGCGGGCTGGCGACGACCGGCGGGATCGGGCTGCTCGGCCGCTCCCAGGGCCTGACGATCGACCACGTCGTCGCCTACGAGGTCGTCACCGCGGACGGCACCGTGCGCGTCGTCGACGCCGACCACGAGCCCGAGCTGTTCTGGGGGCTGCGCGGCGCCGGCGGCAACCTGGGCGTCGTCACGTGGGTGGAGCTCGAGGCGCCCGAGGTGCCCGACGTCGTCTTCGCGACCATGACGTTCGATGCCTCGGACCCCGCGCGGCTGATCGAGCGCTGGGGGCGCACCGTCCAGGACGCGCCCCGGCAGCTCACCAGCTTCCTGCACCTGCAGGCCGGCGGCGGCGGGCGGCAGCCGCTCGCGCAGGCGATGACGGTGTGGGCCGACGACGACACGACGGCGGCCGTCGCCGCGCTCGAGGAGCTGCTGGGCTCCGGGCCGGTGCTCGACCAGCGCGCGACGCTCACGCCCTACACGGGTGTCGTCGGGCCGGTGGCCAGGCACCACGACGGCGGGGCGCCGCCCGTCACCCGGTCCGGGCTGCTGCCCGCCATGACGGACGTCGCCGCCGCCGACCTCGGGCGCCTGCTCGGCTCCGGCGAGGCGATGCTGGTGCAGCTGCGCGCCACCGGGGGCGCCGGCAACGACCTCGCCCCCGACGCGACCGCGTACGCCCACCGGCACCAGCAGTTCTCCGTGACCACCTTCGCGGGGCGCTCGTCCCGCACCGGGCTGGACGACGCGTGGGACCGCCTCGCCCACCCGCACATGGACGGCCTGTACCTGTCGTTCGAGACCGACCCGCGCCCCGAGCGGCTGCGCGAGGCGTTCCCGCAGCTCACCCTCGACCGGCTGCGCGCGCTCAAGCGCACGTACGACCCGGACCACGTCTTCGACCAGAACTTCCCCATCGACCCGCGGGGGTGAGCGCCCGGCCGGGGCACCGCGGCGACCCACGCCCGGTTGCATCGTTGGGAGGCACCACCCGCCCGCACCTCCCCCGAAAGGTGGCACCCCGGGTTCCACTCTGCGCCCGATGTGCCGAGCGCCGTCGCTGAGCAGCATGGATGCAGGCCACGAGGCACAGTCCCGGTGAGGTTCCGGGCCCTCGTGGCGCCAGGAGGCCGCCATGTCCCCGGCACCACGCACCCACCGTCGCACCGCCCGCGGCGCCGCCCTCGCCGTGCTCGGCGCGACCGTCGCCGCCGTGCTCTCGGCATGCGCCGGGACGCCCCAGGCCGCGCCGGAGCCGCGGGTCCCCGTGGCCGCGTCGACCGAGGGGCTCACCCGCTCCGACGTCGACGCGTGGCTCGACGGGATGCTGCCCGAGGCGCTCGCCGAGGGGAGCATCGCCGGCGCCACCGTCGCGGTCGTCGCCGACGGCGAGGTCCTCACCGCCCGCGGCTTCGGCGAGGCCGACGTCGAAGCGGGCACGGCCGTCGACCCCGCGCGCACGCTGTTCCGTGCCGGCTCGGTGTCGAAGGTGCTCACCGCGACCGCCGTCATGCAGCTCGTCGAGGACGGTCGCGTCGACCTCGACACCGACCTGCGCGAGTACCTCGACGAGGACCCGTCGTACCCGCAGCCGGTGACGCTGCGGCACGCGCTGAGCCACACCCCGGGCTTCGAGGAGCGCGTCGGCGGGGCGATCCTCGAGCCGGGGGCGCCGGCACCGCCCCTGCGCGACCTCGTGCTGCAGGACCCGCCCGCGCAGGTCTACGACCCGGGCACGACCCCGTCGTACTCGAACTACGGGTACCTGCTGGCCGGGCACGTCGTCGAGCAGGTGACCGGCACGCCGTTCGACGAGTACCTCGCCGAGCACGTCCTCGCCCCCGCCGGCATGTCGTCCTCGACGTTCTCCCAGCCGGTGCCCGACGCCCTCGCCGGGGACGTGGCGCTCGGGTACCGGCAGGCCGACGGCCCCGCGGTGACGTTCGAGACCGTCGCGGACGCACCCGCGGGAGCCCTGACGACGAGCGCGACCGACATGGGCCGCTTCCTGCTCGCCCAGCTCGGCCGTCCGACGACCGGTGAGCCGCTGCTCGGGGACGCGACGCGTGCCGCCATGCAGCGGCCCGCGCTCGACGCCGCCACGCTCGGTGCGCTGGCCGGTGCGCCCCGCATGGGCCTCGGCTGGTTCGACGAGTCCCGCAACGGGCACCGCGTCGTCGGGCACGGCGGGGACACCATCTACTTCCACTCCCACCTGCAGCTGTGGCCGGACGACGCGGCGGGGATCTTCGTGTCGTTCAACAGCGTCGGCGCCGAGCACGCCGCGTACGACCTGCGCACCCGCGTGCTCGACGAGTTCGCCGACCGGTACTTCCCCGGCGACGCCCCGCGCGCCGGCACCGTCGACGACGCCACGCGCGCGCAGCACGCCGCGGCGTTCGCCGGGACGTACGAGACGACGCGCGCCTTCCGCTCGACGTTCCTCAACCTCTCGACGATCGTGCAGCCCACCCGGGTGAGCGTCCTGGACGACACCCGCGTGGTCGTCACCGCCGCGGGGATGCCGCCGACGGTCTACGAGGAGGACACCCCGTGGGTCTACCGGCAGGTCGACGGGCCCCAGGTGCTGGCCGTCGCGACGGACGACGACGGGAACGTCACGCGGTACGGGCACGACTCGGCGTTCACCGAGGTGCGGGTCGGCCCGGCGCGCGCCGCACTCGTCCCCACGCTGCTCGCGGTGGTCGGCCTGCTCGTCCTGGGGCTGCTCGGCGCGGCCGTCGCCGCCGTCGTCCGGCGGGTGCGCCGCCGCCGCGCACCGACCCCGGCCGAGCCCCGCACGCTCGCCGAGCGGCTGCCGCGGGTGCTCACCCTCGGGGCCGGGGTGACGACGCTCGTCGCGGTCGGCCTGTGGGTGAAGATCCTGCTCGACCTCAACTCGGTCGTGCTGCCCTCGGAGGCCTTCGTCCGCACCGCCCAGGTGCTCACCGGGCTCGGTGCGCTCGGCGCGCTCGCGGCGGCGTGGCTCGTCGTGGTCGAGGCGCGAGGCGGCCGGTGGCTGCGCGTCGCCGGTGCCGGCGTCTTCCTCGTCGCGCTGGGCGCGATGACCTGGGTGGCGAACGCGGCGATGCTCGTCTCGCCGGACATCACGTACTGACCGACTCGTCCGACCCCGGACTGCCCGTCCCGCCCCCGGCGACACGGACGGCACGGGAGGATGACGGCCGTGCCGACGGTCGGAACGCCGTCCCCCGCGCTCGCACGGCGAGCCGCGGGGGCGGCGGCGCCTCACCCGCCACCGGCGCCCGGTGAGAAAGCCCGGGACGGACTCCACATCTCGGGCGGTGAGGCGCGTTGTGAGGGTGCACCACCCCACCAACCCTGGAGGACACATGAACCCCAGCACCCGCCGCCGCAAGCGGCTCGTCGCCGCAGGACTCGTCGCCACGGCGCTCTCGGTCGCCGGGACCGGCGCGGCGATGGCCGCCAACGGCGCGAAGGACGCGCCCGAGGCGGCCGCCGAGCCCGCTACCGGCGTGGAGGAGGCACCCACGGAGGAGGCCTGGATCACCGAGATGCCGGAGGGCTTCTCCCCCGCGCAGCTCGAGGCCCTCGAGGCAGCGGGCTACACGGTCGAGGACCTCGACGCCCTCGGCACCCTGTGGGGCACCGAGTACACGGACACCAAGGTGCGTGCCGGCCAGATGCTGCTCGACGGTGTCGAGCTGCCGGTCGCCCCGGGCTCCACGCCCTCGGCCTTCCCGGGCGAGGACGACGCCGCGACCTTCTGGGACGCCGGGTACACGTTCGAGGACGCCGAGGCGCTCGCCGCCCTCTGGGGCGTCGAGATCTGGGACGCCAAGGTCCGCGCCGGCCAGGCGATCACCGCCGGTGAGGCCGTCCCGATCGCCCCGGGGGCGTCCGTCACCCCCTGACGACCGCCCACCCTCTGACCGGACGAGACGACGACGAGGACACCCGTGGACGAGCTGATGCTGCGCACCGGATTCGAGATCGAGCTGCTGGCCCCACCGGGCTCCGACCGGCAGGCGCTGGCCGACGTCATCGCGGCACGCACCGGCGGCCACGTCCGGCGGGAGCTCCACGCCGACAGCCAGCCCTCACCGGTGCCGGGCGTCAGCGTCTTCCGTCACCTGTCGCCGGCGTTCGCGGTGATCGGCGCGCAGGGGGAGCCGATCGCACGCCTCGTCGACGACATCACCATCGAGGCGGACCTCGCCCCGGTGCCCCGGTCGCACCCGCCGCCCCGGCACCGGGGGTGGTACCGGCTGATCACCGACGAGGGTCGCCTGCTGCGGCTCGTCGAGCGTCACGTCGACCCCCACGCCCCGATGTCCACCGTGCTCGAGCCGGTCGCCGCGCTCTTCGGGGTGGACGTCGACGTCCTGCCCGCCGCGGCCCGCGTCAACGACCCCACCGGCGCGTCGATCGCGGTCGCGCTGCCCCTGCCGTCCGGGCGCGAGCGCCCGTGCGAGATCGTCACCCCGCCCGTCGCCCGGGACCACGCACGGGTGCTCGAGCGGCTCCTCGGCCCGGCGCGCGAGCTGGGGTTCACGGTGCCGCAGGAGGCGGCCGTGCACCTGCACGTCGACGCGGGCCCGTTCCGCCGGTCCTCGGCCCTCGCCAACCTCGTGCGGCTGTTCGCGCACTGGCGCGAGCCGCTGTGGGCCGCGCTCGGCACCAACCCGCGCTGCCGGCGGCTGGCCCCGCTCCCCGACGCGCTCGTCCGGCTCGTCGAGCACGGCTGGCAGGACACCGACGCCGGGTGGGTCGGGTTGCGGGACGCCGCCCGTGCCGTCGGCCTGACGAAGTACGCGGACGTCAACCTCGTCCAGCTCGTCGCGGAGCGCCCGGTGCGCCACACCGTCGAGGTCCGCATCCTGCCCGGCGCGATCGACACGCGCTCGATCGTCGAGCGCGCGGCCCTCGTCGAGCGGCTGCTGCTGCGCTGCCTCGAGCCCGACCCGGTGCCGCCGCCCGGGCCGGACGCGGCGCACGACCCCCGCGCGGCGCTCGACGAGCTGCTCGCCGTGGCGGTCCGGTGACGTCGCTGGGGGCCCTGAGCCCCGAGAGCGCGGAGATCCCGGTCGTCACGCTGGCGCAGCGGCGCAGCGCCCGCAGCGCCGAGGCGCCGGCACCGACCCGGGTGCTCGACGAGGTCGTCCGCACCCACCTGCCCGGCCTGCTGCGGTACGCGACCGTCCTGGTCGGCGACGGGCACACCGCCGCCGACCTCGTCCAGGAGGTGCTGCTGCGCGCGCACGTGCGCTGGCACCGCATCGCGCTGATGGACCGCCCGGACCTCTACCTGCGGCGCATGGTGACCAACGAGCACCTGTCGTGGCGGCGGCGCTGGCACGTGCGGACCGTGCACCCCGCGTCGGACGACGTGCTCGCCGCGCACGCGCCCCCGCAACGCGACCACGCCGACGCCCTCGCCCGCGACGACGTCATGTGGCAGCACCTGGCCTCGCTGCCGCCGCGCCAGCGCACCGTCCTCGTGCTGCGCTACTACGAGGGCCTCACCGACCCCGAGATCGCCCAGGTGCTGGGCACGTCGAGCGCGACGGTGCGCTCGCACGCCGCCCGCGCCCTGGCCACCCTGCGCGACACCGACCTCACGACCGCACCGGAGACACGATGAGCCCGCACCACCGACCTCCCGGCGACCCCGCGCCCGACGCCGAGCTGACCGCACGGATCACCGGTGCCCTCCACCGGCGCGCCGCCGCCGCTCCCGACCCCGCCGTGGTCGCCACGCGGCTCGCGTCGGAGGTCGCCCGTCGCTCCTCCCCGCGGGCCGTCGCGCTGCGCCGCGGCGGCCACGTCCTCGCGGCAGGCGTCGTCACCGGCACGTTCGCCGTCGCTGCGGCCGGTGCCGCGGCCGCGACGAACCCGTACTCCCAGGTCGCGGTGGCCGTCGAGGACGCGGCACGGACGGTCGGCCTCGACGTGTCCTTCCTGCCGAACGGCCTCACCCGCGAGCAGTACGACGCCGTCTTCGCCGCGGGCTACGACAGCCCGGACCTCGACGCGCTCAGCGAGCTGTGGAGCACCGACTACATGGCCACCAAGGCGCGCGTGGGTCAGATGCTGCTCGACGGCGTCGAGGTCCCGGTCGCCCCCGGCTCGGTCACGTACGTCCCGAACGTCCCGGGCGAGCCCGAGTTCAACGCGTTCTTCGCCGGCGGGTACACGTACGAGGACGCCGAGGCCCTCGGTGCCCTGTGGGGCATCGAGGCGCACGAGGCGAAGGAGCGCGGCGGCGCGGCGCTCCTCGAGGGCGGGGCGCTGCCGCTGCCGCCCTCGCAGGCGCCGGCGGAGACACCACCGACGGCGGCACCGTCGGGACCGACGTCGGCTCCCGAGCCGCCGCCGGCCACGGCACCGCGGCCCGGCCCGACCACCGGCGGCTGAGGGCCGCTGCCGGCGGCACGCGGGTCGGCCCAGGAACGCGAGAGGCCGGCCCGCCCCGGCGGGGGGACGGACCGGCCTGTCGACGACGGGACGGTCAGGCGCGGCCGACCGCGAACCGGCGGGTCGCCAGCACCTCGGCGATCTGCACCGCGTTGAGCGCCGCGCCCTTGCGCAGGTTGTCGTTGCTGATGAACAGCGCGAGCCCGCGTCCCTCGGGGGCGCCCTCGTCCTGCCGGATGCGGCCGACGAACGACGGGTCCTGCCCGGCCGCGACCAGCGGCGTGGGGACGTCAGCGAGCTGCACGCCCGGGGCCGTGGCCAGCAGCTCGGTCGCGCGCTCGACGGAGATCGCGCGCTCGAACTCCGCGTTGACGCTCAGCGAGTGCCCCGTGAACACCGGCACGCGCACGCACGTGCCCGAGACCAGCAGGTCCGGGACGTCGAGGATCTTGCGCGACTCGTGCCGCAGCTTCTGCTCCTCGTCGGTCTCGTGCAGCCCGTCCTCGACGATCGACCCGGCCAGCGGGATGACGTCGAACGCGATCGGGGCGACGTACTTCTCCGGCGCGGGGAACGTGACCGCGCTGCCGTCCTGCACGAGGGCGAGCGTGTCCTGCTCGACCGCGGCCCGCACCTGGGAGTCCAGCTCCTGCGCACCGGCCAGGCCCGACCCGGACACCGCCTGGTACGTGGAGACGACGAGCCGACGCAGGCCCGCCTCGTCGTGCAGCACCTTGAGCACGGGCATCGCGGCCATGGTCGTGCAGTTCGGGTTCGCGACGATCCCGATCTCGATCTCGTCGAGCGCCTGCGGGTTGACCTCGGACACCACGAGCGGCACCCGCGGGTCCCGGCGCCACGCCGAGGAGTTGTCGACGACGATCGCACCGGCCTCGGCGAACCGCGGAGCGTGCTCCTTGGACGTGCCGCCACCGGCGGAGAACAGCGCGATGTCGATGCCCGACAGGTCGGCCGTCGCGACGTCCTCGACGACGACGTCCTCCCCGCGCCACGGCAGGGTCGTGCCCGCGGAGCGCGCGGACGCGAAGTAGCGGATCGACGCGACGGGGAAGTCGCGCTCGTCGAGCAGCCGGCGCATGACCGCGCCGACCTGGCCGGTCGCCCCGACGACCGCGATCCTCAGGCCCTCGGCCATGTCAGCGCCCCGTCCCGCCGTACACGACGGCCTCGGTGTCGTCGGCGTCCAGGTCGAACGCCGTGTGCACGGCCCGCACGGCGTCGTCCAGCGAGTCCGCGCGGGTGACGACGGAGATGCGGATCTCCGACGTCGAGATCATCTCGATGTTGATGCCGGCCTCGGACAGCGCGGCGAACAGCTTCGCGGACACCCCGGGGTGCGACTTCATGCCGGCACCGATGAGCGAGAGCTTGCCGATCGTGTCGTCGTACTGCAGCGACTGGAAGCCGATCGTCGGCTGGTCCGTCGTCAGCGCGGACGTCGCGGCCGCGCCGTCGCTCGCGGGCAGCGTGAAGGAGATGTCCGTCTGCCCCGTCGCGGCGATCGACACGTTCTGCACGATCATGTCGATGTTCACGCCGGCGCTGGCGACGACCTCGAAGATGCGCGCGGCCTTGCCGGGGACGTCGGGCACGCCGACGACCGTGATCTTGGCCTCGCTGCGGTCGTGCGCGACGCCCGCGATGATCGGCTGCTCCATGCTGGGGTCCTCCTGGTTCGTCACGAGCGTGCCGGTGTGCGTCGAGAACGACGAGCGCACGTGCACGGGCACGTCGTACCGGCGGGCGTACTCGACGCAGCGCGGCATGAGCACCTTGGCACCGCTCGCGGCCATCTCGAGCATCTCGTCGTAGCCGATGCGGTCCCGCTTGCGGGCGGTCGGCACGATGCGGGGGTCGGCGGTGAACACGCCGTCGACGTCGGTGTAGATCTCGCACACGTCGGCCTTGAGCGACGCCGCGAGCGCCACGGCCGTGGTGTCGGAGCCGCCGCGTCCCAGCGTCGTCACGTCGTTCGTCGACGGGTTGACACCCTGGAAGCCGGCGACGATCGCGACCTCGCCGCGCGCGATGGTGTCCTTGATGCGGCTGGGCGACACGTCGATGATGTGCGCCTTGCCGTACACCTCGTCGGTGATGACGCCGGCCTGCTGGCCGGTGAAGGACTTCGCCTCGACGCCCAGGTTGTGGATCGCCATCGCGAGCAGCGACATCGAGATCCGCTCGCCCGCGGTCAGCAGGATGTCCATCTCCCGCACCGGCGGCAGCGGCGTGACCTGCTGCGCGAGGTCGATCAGCTCGTCGGTGGTGTCCCCCATGGCCGAGACGACGACGACCACGTCGTTCCCGGCCTTGCGCGTCTCGACGACCCTCTTCGCGACGCGCTTGATGCTGGCGGCGTCGGCGACGGACGAGCCGCCGAACTTCTGGACGATGAGGGCCACGGGTTCGGACGCTTCCGGATGAGCGGTCAGGGACGCGGAGAGTGTAGGCCGGGCCCAGGATGCGGACGTCCGGGATTTCGCATGGCGGACACAGGGGTCCGTGTGATGTGAAGCGATTGGGCACCTGGCCCACGAGCCGTCGGCGGCGCACGCTCGGCTGGTCGAGCGACGTCCGGCGTCCGGACCGCCGCACCACCGCGCCGCGCACCGTCGCGACGCGCGCCATCAGGGGAGAACCGTGACCACCACCCGCCCACCCGTGCGCGCCCGCGCGCTCCTCGCCGCGCTCGCCGCGGCCGTGCTGACCACCGTCGGCGTCCTGACCGCCGTCGGCGCCCAGGCCGTCGACGCCTGCCGCGTCGACTGGACCACCAACGCGTGGCCCGGCGGCTTCGTCACGGAGGCCCGCCTGACCACGGGCCCCGCCCGCAGCGGGTGGACGCTCACGTTCGACCTGGGCGCAGGCCAGCAGGTCGTCAACGCGTGGAGCGCGACGGCCACCCAGTCCGGGTCCACCGTCACGGTCCGCAACGCCGCATGGAACGGCACGCTGGCCGCCGGCGCGAGCGCGTCGTTCGGCTTCCAGGGCACGTCGACCGCGACACCCGTGCCGCCGCGCGACGTCCGGGTCGACGGCGTGCTGTGCGACGGGCAGGGCGACCCCGACCCGACCGCCACCGTCTCACCGACACCGACACCGACACCGACACCGACACCCTCCATGACGATCGTGCCGACGCCGACGCCGACACCTACGCCGACGCCCACGCCCACGGTCGAGCCCACGCCCACCCCGACACCCACCCCCGAGCCGACGCCGAGCCCCACCCCGTCGGCCGACCCCGGCACCTGCGCGGGCGCCTTCTGCGACGGCTTCGAGCAGCAGACCGGGTCCTCCCCCGCCGCACCGTGGACCGTCGTGCACCCCGACTGCTCGGGCACCGGCACCGCGAGCATCGACTCCGCGGTCGCCCGCACCGGGACCCGGTCGCTGCGGGTGAACGGCGCCGTCGGGTACTGCAACCACGTCTTCGTGCGCGCGGACGGCGCCGTGACCGGGGCCGCCGGCCAGCCGACGTACGTCCGGTTCTGGGTCCGCCACACCACGGCGCTGCCCACGTCGCACGTGACGTTCGTGGCGCTCGAGGACGCGAACGACGGCGGCCGGGACCTGCGCATGGGCGGCCAGAACGGGGCGCTGCAGTGGAACCGCGCGTCCGACGACGCCACGCTGCCGGAGCAGAGCCCGTCCGGCGTGGCCCTGAGCCGGCCGCTGCCGACGGGACAGTGGTCGTGCGTCGAGGCGCTGGTCGACCCCGCCGGACGCCTGACGACGTGGCTCGACGGCGCGCAGGTGACCGGCCTGGTCGCCGACGGCACCCCGACGCACGACGTCGACGGCCAGTGGCACGCCAAGGCCTGGACGCCGCGCCTCGTCGACCTCAAGCTCGGCTGGGAGAGCTACGGCGACGGCGCCGACACGCTCTGGTACGACGACGTGGTCGTCGGCTCCACCCGCACGGGCTGCTGACCGCACGCGCGCCAGGGCGGTCCGGCACGGTGCCGGACCGCCCTCGCGCGCCGCTGCGGGTCGGGCCGGTGCCGGACCCGACCTCGCACGCGGCAGCGGGGCGGGCCGGTGCCCACCCGAGCTCCCGCGGAGGTCGGGTGGGGCGACGTCAGGCGGTGCGGCTGCGCAGGCGCAGGCCCAGCAGGTACATCTCGCAGCCGAGGCACAGGCCGAACACCGCGTTGAGGAACGCCGCCACCAGGGCGAAGGCCGCCGCGGCGGGGACCGCCCCGGCCACGCCGAGGAGCTCCAGCCCCACGCCGAGCCCCGTGATCACCAGGCCGACGAGCTGCGCGAAGCGGGGCGGGCGCGGGTCCTCGAGGTCGGTCGGCGGCGCGAGGCGGGGCTGCACGACGCGGCCGAACACCCACGCCTGCCAGGTGCCCGGGACCCCACGCAGGGCGCCGAGCGCGAAGCCGGCCGCCACCACGGCGAGCCCGACGGTCGCGACCGTCCCGCCACCGAGCAGCAGCACGACGACGAGCAGGACGGCGTTGATCCCGGCGCCGACGCGCGGGCCGCGGGGGTCGATGCCGGAGGTGGTCGGGTTCGTCGTGCGCAGGTCGGTCATCGGGGGCTCCTTGGGAGGGGACGTGAGGGGGC
>JAEWEJ010000159.1 GCA_023389455.1 Actinomycetes bacterium
CGGCCGGACTGGCCGTTCCCGGAGCTCGCCACCCTCGCCAAGCGCCGCCGCGCGGTGACGACCCTCGTGTGGGTGCGGGAGCGGCGCGGGCAGCGGTTCTCCGCGCTCCTGCGCTCCGACGGCATGATCGAGATGCCCGACGGCACGGTGGTGCCGGACCCCGACGTCGCGGCCGCCACGCTGTCCGGGGTCGAGGGTGTCGACGGCTGGCGCGCCTGGCGCCTGGGCGACGGCGGACCGACGCTGGCCGAGGCCACGGGCCGGCTCTGACGTCTCAGGCCCAGCCGTACGCCACGAGCCACCGGGTCAGCTCGGCGTAGAACCGCTCGCGCGCGGGCCGGGCCGACAACGTGAGGTCGTGCATGCCGCCCGCGACGCGGACCACCGTGACGACGGGACCGAGCTGCACGGCCCGCCGCGCGATCGCCTCGGTGTCGAGCACCACGTCCGCGGACCGCATCTCCTCGCTCCACCGCGGGCTGATGAGGGTGCGGCCCGAGATCGCGACGAGCACCGGCACCTCGATGTCCAGGCCGCGGGCCACCGAGGCGTGGCCCGCCATGACCGCGCTGAGCCACCCGGCGCGCACCGGGAACGACGGGGTCGGGCGCCAGCGCTCGTCCACCGTCCACTCCCCACCCGTCGCGGCCGCGATCGTGCGCGCGTAGTAGCCGGGGTCGATGTTGGGCAGCGCGGCCTTCGGGCTGAACCGCGCGACCCGGCTGATCGCCGGCGCCGACAGGTGGCGGGCGAGCGACGAGCCCTGCAGCTCCAGCCACGGCGAGTTGAGCACCAGCCCGCGGACGACCCCGGGGTGGCGGGCGACCCACAGGCTGAGCACCAGGCCGCCGGTCGAGTGGCCCATGAGCATGACGCGCGCCCGCGGGCCGAGCTCCGCGCGGACCACGTCGAGCGCCGCGCCGATCTCCTCGTCGTAGGTGCGCAGGTCGTCGACGTACCCCGGGGTGTGGTGCTCGCGCAGGGACCGCCCGTACTTGCGCAGGTCCAGCGCGTAGAAGGCGGCGCCCTGCGAGCGCCAGTAGTGCGCGAGGGGCGCCTGGTAGAAGTAGTCGGACCAGCCGTGGACGTACAGCACGGCGCGCGCGGGGCGCAGCGACGGGTCGGGCAGATGGCGCACGAGCGTGGCCGTCACGGGGCCCTCGTCGTCGTCGGCCAGGTCCAGGCGGCGGGCCTCGAAGCCGTCGCCGAGCGCGTCCGGGGACCACTCGGTCGTCAGCGTCGACCCGTCCCACACGGGTGCGTCGGGCGGTGCGGGGCGCTCGGGTGCGACGGCGGGCGCCCCGGCCACCGGCTCGCGTGACGGCACCGCTCAGACCTCGAGCACGATCTTGCCGACGTGCGCGCCCCCGGCCAGCCGGCCGAGCGCGGCGGCGGCGTCGGCCAGCGGGTACGTCGCGTCGACCAGCGGCCGGACGCCGCTGCGCACCAGGAACGCGAGGACCTGCGCGAGCTCGTCCCGCGTGCCCATCGTCGCGCCGACGATGCTGATCTCCTGGAAGAACACCTTCGTCAGCGAGGCCGGGGCGGGGTCGCCCGAGGTCAGGCCCGCGACGACGATCCGCCCGCCGGGCCGCACGGAACGCACCGAGTGGTCCCACGTCGCCCGGCCCACGGTCTCGAGCACGACGTCGACCCGACCGACCCGGGCGCCCGGCTCGACGGCCTGGGCCGCCCCCAGCGCCAGGGCGCGCTCCCGCTTGGCGGCGTCGCGGCCGGTCACCACCATCTCGAGCCCCGCGGCGGTGCCGAGCTGCACCGCGGCGACGGACACGCCGCCGCCCGCCCCCTGCACGAGGACCCGCTGGCCCGGCTGCGCGCCGCCCGAGCGGAACAGCATGCGGTACGCCGTGAGGTACGCGGTCGGGACGCACGCGGCCTCGACGAACGACAGCTCCGCCGGCTTGTCGACGAGGTTCCACGCCGGGACGGCGACCCGCTCGGCGAGCGTGCCGGGGTACCGCTCGGACAGCAGCGTGCGGGGCTCGTCGGCGGGGACGCCGCGCCCGTCGGGGCCGCCGATCACGGCGTGCACGACGACCTCGCGCCCGTCGGCGGTGACGCCCGCGGCGTCGGTGCCCAGCACCATCGGCAGCTGCTCGGCGCGCAGCCCGACGCCGCGCAGCGACCACAGGTCGTGGTGGTTCAGCGACGCGGCGCGCACGTCGACCGTCGTCCAGCCGTCGGGCGCGGGGGTCTCGGGGGCGTCGCCCACGTCGAGCCCGGCCAGCGGGTCGTCGGGGGAGAAGGACACGACGCGGGCGGAGAGCATGCCCCACGCTAGCCCGGAGCGGGGCCGCGGACACCGCAGGGCGGGCGCGCCGCGCGTCGCCGCCCGGACGTGCCGGCCCGCGCCGCGGTCACAGCAGCGGCAGCATCCGCCCCAGGTCGGGGACCGCGTCGGACGTGTAGCGCGCCTGCAGCGCGAGGGCCAGCTCGTCGACGTCGTACGGCATGCGACCGGCCGCCAGGCGCACCCAGCGGCGGGCGTCGGCGACCTCGAGGTCCCAGCCGCCGCGGGCCCGCACGATCGCGAGCAGCTCGTCCGCGACCAGCGCGAGCGCGTCGGGGTCCACCGGGTCGGCGACGGCGTCCGCGCCGCGCGCCCGGCGCACCGAGCGGTACAGGTCGTCGCCGTGCACCACGAGCTCGACCAGGCGCGACACGGTCATGGTCGACAGCCGCACCGGCCCGCGCCGGGCCTGGACGACCGGGTCGCCGTCACCCAGCGCGTCGAGCACCGCGAACCCGGCGCGCGCGGACGACGTCACGTAGCCGACGGGGTCCGCGGCGTGCTCGGTGGCCAGCCGGCGGGTCGTCTCGGCGATGTCGTCGGCGCGGCGGGCGTACGAGCCGAGGTACTCGCCCAGCGTGAGCGGCACGGTCCCCGGGGGCAGCGGGGTGCAGACGGCCAGCGCGTCCATCGCGCGGCCCAGGTGCGCCCACAGCTCGACGATGCTCCAGCCCTCGAGCACCGACGACTCCCGCCCGAGGCGGGGGTCGGCCATGAGCTCGACCCAGTCGTGCAGGCGGTCCCACTGGGCGCGCAGGGCGGTGGCGGCGGTCGCGACGTCGACGGACATGCGTCCATGGTGCCGTGCCGGGGCGCCTCTCGGGTCCACCACGCCCGTCGCGGCCGGGACCGGTCACCGCCAGGCAGGATCAGGGGGCCGGGCAGGGTCGGGCGGGGCCGGGCGGCCCTGCCGCCGGTCAGCGCGGCCGCGCGACCTCGCGCAGGAAGTCCGCGACGTGCCGGCCGACCTGGTCCTCCTCGATGAGGAAGCCGTCGTGGCCGTAGTCCGAGTGCACGTACCGCACGGGGCCCGCGCCGGGGATCCCGGCCGCGACCCGCTCGGACTGCGCGGGGGTGAACAGCCGGTCGCTGTCCACCGCCACGACCAGCGCACGCGCGGTGACCTGCGCGAGGGCCGCCTCGACCCCGCCGCGGTCCCGGCCCAGGTCGTGCGTGACCATGGTGCGGGTCAGCGTCACGTACGTGTTGGCGTCGAAGCGGCGGGCGAGCTTGTCGCCGTGGTGGTCGAGGTACGACTGCACCGCGAACCGCCCACCCTCCAGCGGGTCCTCCGCGCCCTGCGGGATGCGACCGAACCGCGTGTCGAGCTCGACCGCCGAGCGGTACGTCTGGTGCGCGATCTGCCGGGCGAGCCCCAGCCCGGCGTGCGGGCCGTCGCCGTCCGCGACGTCGTAGTAGTCGCCGTCCCGGTACCGGGGGTCCGCGGTGATCGCCGCGAGCTGGGTGTGGAACCCGGCGATCTGGTCGCCCGACGTCTGCGCGCACGTCGCGATGGCCGCGATCGCGTCGACGCGGTCGGGGGCCGTCGCCGCCCACTCCAGCACGCGGTGCCCGCCCATCGACGCGCCGATGACCAGCGCCCACGCGTCGATCCCCAGCAGGTCCGCCAGGCGCAGCTCCGCCGCGACCTGGTCGCGCACGGTCAGCAGGGGGAAGCGGCCGCCCCAGGGGCGCCCGTCCGGGGCCGCGGACGCGGGGCCGGTGGAGCCCTGGCAGCCGCCGAGCGCGTTGGGGGCCACGACGAACCAGCGGTCGGTGTCGATCGGGGCGCCGGGCCCGACCATCGACTGCCACCACCCGGGCGTGGGGTGCCCCGGGCCGGCGTCGCCCGTGACGTGCGAGTCGCCGGTCAGCGCGTGCAGCACGAGGACCGCGTTGCTGCCGTCGTCGTCGAGGGTGCCCCACGTCTCGTAGGCCAGCCGCACGGTGGGCAGCCGCCCACCCGACTCGAGCTTGAGCGGCCCGAGGTCGGCGAACCGGCGCTGCCCGGGCTCGTCACCGTCACGCCAGGCGGCGCTCGCCGGCACCGCGGGACGCTCCGGCAGGGGGCGGCGGCTGCCGAGGGTGGCGGCGCGGCGGGCGCGGCGTCCCGCCAGCGGGTCCGGGAC
>JAEWEJ010000180.1 GCA_023389455.1 Actinomycetes bacterium
GGGGGGGGGCGGGCCGCGGCGCGGCCCCCCACCGCGACCCACCCGGCCGCCGTACCGGTGCGCCGACGGTGCAGGATGTGCGCCATGCGCAGCGACATCTTCGACCGGTCCAACCTCGAGGTCGAGAACGGGCAGCGGTTCGTCCTCCAGAGCCCCAAGATGCTCAAGGTGACCCTCGGTGAGCCCGTGCTCGCCGCCAAGGGCGTCATGGTGGCGTACCAGGGGGCGGTGCAGTTCCACCACAAGGGCTCGGACTCCCTCGCGAAGTTCGTCAGGCGGGCGATCAGCAGCGACGACCAGGCCCTCATGACCGTGTCCGGGCAGGGCGACGTGTTCTTCGCGCGCTACGCCGAGGACGTCTTCGTCATCCAGCTGGAGGGCGACGCGATCAGCGTCGGCGGGTCGTCCCTGCTCGCCTTCGACGCGTCCCTGCAGTGGGACCTGCACCGCACGCGCGGCGCGGGGATGATGACCGGCGGGCTGTTCAACACCGTGGTGCAGGGGCACGGGTCCGTCGCGCTGACGTCCGACGGCAAGCCGGTCATCCTCGACTGCGCGCAGCAGCCGACGTTCGTCGACCCCAACGCCGCCGTGTGCTGGTCCGCCGGCCTCGTGCCCGAGGTCGTGTCCAGCATGAACATGTCCTCGATGCTGCGTGGTGGCTCGGGGGAGGCGTTCCAGTACAAGTTCCACGGCCCGGGCTTCGTGGTCGTGCAGCCGTCGGAGGGCTTCGCGGGCGTCGTTCAGCCGAGCTGAGCCGAAGGGCTCCGCCCGGGGGTGGCTGCCGGGAACCGGCAGCAGCCCTCCACGCCGGCGGTCGCGGGGGTGGGGGAGCGGCGGCCGTGGCAGAGTCGGGCCGGTGGCCACGCTGCTGACCGTCGGGCACGGGACGCTCGCGCGTGACGCGCTGGGTGGCCTGCTGCGGGACGCGGGCGTGCGGCTCGTCGTCGACGTGCGGCGGTTCCCCGGCAGCCGCCGCGACCCCGATGTCGCGCGCGACGCGCTGGCGACGTGGCTGCCCGACGTGGGTGTCGGCTACCGCTGGGAGGAGCGGCTGGGCGGGCGACGCTCGCGCGTGGACGACGACGTCGACGTGTGGTGGCAGGTCGCCGCGTTCCGCGCCTACGCCGCGCACGCGCGCACCGACGTGTTCCGCAGCGCGATGACCGGCCTGCTGGCCGACGCCGCGGCCCCCGGTGCGGCGGTCATGTGCAGCGAGACCGTGTGGTGGCGGTGCCACCGGCGGATCATCAGCGACGTCGCGGTGCTGCTGCACGGCGTCGACGTGCGGCACCTCGCCCACGACGGGCGGCTCACCCCTCACCCGCCCGCGGCCGGCGCGCGCGTGACGCCCGCCGGGCTGGTCTACGACGTCGTCGGCTGACGCGGCCGAGGTCGGAGAGCGGGGCCCGCCCGCGGCCCCGGCGCGCCGGAGTGCGGTCGGGTGCCGCGACCGGTCGGCCGCGGCACCCGAGGAGACGTCAGACGAGCACGTCGTCCTTGCGGCCGTCCGTCCCGGGGTCGTCCGAACCGGCGTCGTCCGACGCGGCGGTGTGCGTCTCGTGGCCGTGCCCGCTCGGGTCGTCCGCCTGCGCGGCGGGCCGGTCCTCCTCCGGCTGGTACCAGTCGGTGAGCACCGGGTCGTCGGTGTCCAGCCAGGCACCGGCACCCTCGTCGGGCTCGGTGGCCACGACGCCCACGACGAAGTCGTCGCCGTGCTCCTCGATGCCGGCCCGGACACCCTGCTCGAGGGCCTCGCGGGCGTACCGGCGGCGCAGCGTCAGCGGGTCGCGCGCCAGGTCCTTGGCCCAGGCGACCATCACGAGGATGACGACGAAGGCGAACGGCAGCGCCGCGACGATCATGAGGCTCTGCAGACCCGTCAGGGCGACCTGCCCGCCACCGACCAGCAGCACGGCGGCGATCGTCGCGAGCGCGAGACCCCAGAGCACCGTGGTCCAGCGACGGGGCTCGGGGTTGCCGCGCTCCGAGAGGCTCGCCATGACGATGGACGCCGAGTCGGCGCTGGTGACGAAGAAGATGACGATGGAGACGACCGCCGCGACGGACGTCAGGGCCCCGAACGGGAGCTCGTCGAGCAGCAGGAACAGCATGTCCTGGCCCGACTCCGCCTGGCTGATGCCGGCGCCGTTCTGCTCGAACCACATGGTCGTGCCGCCGACCACGGTGAACCACACCAGGCACACCGCGCTGGGTACCACGATGACGGCGGTGACGAACTCGCGCAGCGTGCGGCCGCGGCTGATCTTGGCGATGAACAGCCCGACGAACGGAGTCCAGGAGACCCACCACGCCCAGTAGTACGTGGTCCACGCGCTCATGAACTCCTGCGCGCCCGGCGCGGTGGCGGCCGACTGGCTCATGAGCGCCGGCAGCTCGCCCAGGAACGTCATGAGGGCGCCCGGGATCAGGTTGAGCAGCAGGATCGTCGGCCCGACCACGAGGACGAACAGGCCGAGCGACCCGGCGAGTGCCATGTTGACGTTGGACAGCACCCGGATCCCGCGCTTCACGCCGGAGACGGCCGAGAGGATGAACGCGACCGCGAGCACCGCGATGATGCCGACCAGGGCGGCGTTGCCGAGTGGCCCGACCCCGCCGACGATCTCGACGCCGCGCCCGATCTGCAGCGCGCCGATGCCGAGGGACACGGCGGTGCCGAACAGCGTGACGACGATCGCGAAGACGTCGACGACCTTGCCGAGCACCCCGTGCGAGCGGGCGCCGAAGATCGGCTCGAGCAGCGCGGACATCAGCGGCACGCGCCCCTTGCGGTACGCCGCGTACGCGACGGCGCCGCCGACGAGCGCGTAGTACGCCCACGCGACCGGGCCCCAGTGGAACATCGTCTGCGCGAGGGCCACGTGCATCGCGCGCTCGCTGCCCGCCACGGTGGTCTCGGCGAACACGGGCGGCGGGTCCGTGAAGAACGACATCGGCTCCAACGGACCGTAGAACAGCAGCCCGATGCCCATGCCAGCCGAGAACAGCATGGTGATCCACGAGATCGTCGAGAACTCCGGGGCCTCGTCGTCCTGGCCCAGCCGCACCCCGCGGTGCCGGCCGAAGCCGACCCACATCATGAACCCGAACACCGTGACCGTCAGGAGCCCGAAGAACCAGCCGAAGTCCTCGGTGACGAAGGCGAAGCCCGCGCCGGCGAAGGCCGCGAGCCCCGACGGGCTGGCCACGCCCCACACGATGACGCCCACGACCAGCGCCGCGGCGACCGCGAACACCAGGGCGTCCACGCCGAACCGGCGGTGGGTCTGCTCGACCCCGATGCCGGGGAGCAGGGCGGGGTGCGGGGCCCCGACGGTCCGTGGTGACGTCACCTCCCGCAGGATCTGCGTCGCGCGTGCACGCTGCGCCGCGGTGCGGTACCCGCTCTCGGTATGGTCCGGTTCCTTGCGCTGGTCGCTCACGTCTGCCTCTCGTCGGTGCGTGGCCACCGGAGATGGTCACCGGTCCAGGACGCGACCGCGAGCGTTCGCCGGAACGTTGCGGATGCCGCGAACGGGCCCGGGGGCGCGTTGCGCGGTGCCCCGGTCGTGGGTAGAACGCGCGCACCCGCGGACGAACCGGGCGCCTCCCGCACGCACCCCTGCCACCCCCCCGCAGGCTCCTCACCGGGCGTCGCCGGCAGCCCTCACGCACACAGCCTGGAGAGCGACAATGTGCGCCCTCCAGGAGTTGTCGAGAGGACGGGACGGAGGACGACGTCACCATGCCGACACTGCCGAAGCCGGTGAACCAGGCGCTGGACGTCCTCGTCGAGGCGCACCTGACGGCGTTCGGGAAGACGTACGTGAAGGCGCGCCGGCGGGACGTGCCCCCGCGACGGGCCTACGCCCGTGGCACCGTGGTCGCGCTGTTCCTGGCCCCCGCGCCGACCATGCGCGGACCCCGGCGCGAGTGGGCGACGGCGTACGAGGAGGAGGCCATGGTGCGCCGCGCGCGCTTCATGCTCCGCTGAGCGCCGCGCGCGCTTCATGCTTCGCTGACCGCCCCGCGGGCGCAGCGCTGCTCCGTCGGTCCGCGCACCGACGGTCGGGCCCGTCGGACCCGCCGTGCACCGGGCGGCCCGCTGCCGCGTGGTGCCGGTGACCCCTCTCGGTCCTCCTCCGGTCGCGCGGGGGACCGGCGCGACCTGCGGGTGCAGCGTCGTCGCTGGGTCGCAGGTCGTGCCGGTCCGGTGGTGAGTCGTCAGAACGTGAACGCGGTGACGCGGACCCGGAGGTCTTCCGCGAGGCGCGCGAGCTCGCCGACCGACTCGTTCATCTGGTTGACGACCAGCGCCGACGTCTGTGCGGAGTCAGCGACACCGGTGATGTTCGAGGCGATCTCACCGGCGCCCGTCGCCGCCTCGGCAACACCTCGGCTCATCTCGTTGGTCGTGGCGGTCTGCTCCTCCACGGCCGAGGCGATGGTCATCTGGTAGTCGTTGATCTGCGCGATGATCGCCGAGATCTGACCGATGGCCGCCACCGCACCGTCGGTGTCCGCCTGGATCGCGTCCACGCGGCGAGCGATGTCCTCGGTCGCCTTCGCGGTCTCCTGCGCCAGCTCCTTGACCTCGCCGGCCACGACCGCGAACCCCTTGCCGGCCTCACCCGCCCGCGCGGCCTCGATCGTCGCGTTGAGCGCCAGCAGGTTCGTCTGCTCGGCGATGGTCGTGATGACCTTGACGACGTCGCCGATCTCCCGCGAGCTCACCCCGAGCTTGGCGACGGTGTCGTTGGTGGCCGCCGCGACCGTCGTGGCCTGCCCGGCGACCTTCGCGGCCTCCTGCGCGTTCTGCGCGATCTCACGGATGCTGGCACCCATCTGCTCGGCACCGGCCGCCACGGCCTGCACGTTGCGCGACACCTGCTCCGCCGCGGAGGCCACGACCCCGGCCTGGGTCGAGGTGCCGTCGACACCCGAGGCGACCTGTGACCCGGCTGCGGCCATCTCCTCGGACGCGTCAGCGACCTGTGTCGAGACCTGCGCGACGCCGGACATCGCCTCGCGCAGCGCCTGCTGGGCGACCGTCAGCTGGGAGGCCATCCGGCCCAGCTCGTCGCTGCTGGTCACGCTCACCTGGGCCGTGAGGTCACGCTCGGCGAGGCGGGCGACCACCGACGTCACCGACGCCGTCGACCGGGCGATCCCCCGCGCGACGAGCAGACCGAGGGCCATCGCCGCTCCCGCGCCGAGCGCGAGCACGACCAGAAGGCGTGTCATCGCGCCACTCGCCTCGGACTCGGCCGAGGAGGCGCTCGCCTCGGCGGCTTCCCGCGCACTCCCGGACAGGACGGCGAACTGGTCGACGATGGACGCGGCGAGAGGTGTCATCTCGGCGTCACGACGGCGCTGGAGATCGTCCATGCGGCCCTGGGCGGCCAGAGCGTCGAGGTCGGCAACGAGCTGCAGGTAGTCGGTGAAGTCCGCGTCGAGCGCGTCGATCTGGGCGAGGATCCTCGGATCCGGCTCGGTCTCGCGCATCGCGACCAGGGCCTCCGCGATCTGCCCGCCGATCGTCTCGCGCTCCTCGAGGTGACGCGCCTTCGCGTTCGGGTCCGGTACGTACGTCCGGTTGACGGTGGCGAGGCGGTAACCCGTGAACAGGAACCGCAGCTCCTCGGCCTTGAGCGCCCCGAGGGTGTGCTGGGTGTACAGGGTCTGCGTCCTGGCTGCGCCGGTCTTGAGCGAGCTGACGCCGAGGAGTCCGCTGAAGAGACCCGCGGCCACGGCGACGGCGACGACACCGACGACCTTGGCCAGGATCGACGTGCGACGGCGGGACCTGGTGGGCCGGGAGCCGGCCGGCGGTCGCGGCGCTGCTGAGTCGGACGTGCGCGACTCGAGCGGCTCCAGGGTGGACAGGTTCGACATGAGCTCTCCGTATCAAGGGTCGAGAAGTGCGGGGCGTCAGCGCGTCGGCGCTGACGCTCCTGTGCGTGCTGGTCTCAGTGAGGGACTACTGCCACGGCGGTCGGCGCCGCTGTCTCTCCGAGGGGAGATGTCGTGGCGCCCGGTCGGTCCCGGGCTGCCGGAGGACCGGACGGACGTCGGTCCACCGGGGGAGCGCCGCACAGCGGTGGCCCGGGTCGTCGTCGCGTGCGCGGGCGAGCCGCCGGTCCGCGGTGCCCGGTCGGGTCCGTCGTCGGGCAGCCCGTCCTCGAGGGGCGCCACCACGAGGGACCACGTGCACCTCGCGTCCCGGTAGGCTTGACCAGCGCCGGACGGGCCCTCGAGGCCTGATCGGCGCCGCACGGGACCGACGAGAGTGCCCGTGGTCGGGCTGGTCGCTGTGGCCGGCGGGTTCTCGACCACCTCTCTGGCCTGCCCCGCGCGCCTGTAGCTCAGGGGATAGAGCACCGCTCTCCTAAAGCGGGTGTCGGCAGTTCGAATCTGCCCAGGCGCACACCGGCCCGTCGCCCGGCGGCGGGCGCCACCGGGCGGCACGGCCCCGGACCGGGCGCGGGCCCTCGGCACGCACGAGGGCCCGCCCGCGTCGCGGGTCCCGGGCCCTCGCGCGTCAGTACGTGAACGCATCCACCTGCGTCCGCAGCTCGGCGGACATCCGGGCGAGCTCGTCGACGGCGGAGCTCATCTGCTGCACGACGACGGCGTTGGCCTCGGCTGCCGCCGCGACCCCGGAGATGTTCGCGGCGATGTCGCCCGCCCCCGCCGCGGCCTCCGTCACGCCGCGGGACATCTCCGCGGTCGTGGCGGTCTGCTCCTCGACCGCCGACGCGATCGTCAGCTGGTAGCCGCTCATCGTCTCGATCACGTGGGAGATCTCGCCGATCGCGTCGACGGCCCCCGTCGCGTCGGCCTGGATGGCCGTGACGCGCCGGGCGATGTCCTCGGTGGCGCGGGCCGTCTCGCCCGCCAGCTCCTTCACCTCGCCGGCGACGACGGCGAAGCCCTTGCCGGCCTCGCCCGCGCGGGCGGCCTCGATCGTGGCGTTGAGCGCGAGCAGGTTCGTCTGCTCGGCGATCGAGGTGATGACCTTGACGACGTTGCCGATCTCCTCGGAGGACGTCCCGAGGCGCATGATCCGGCTGTTCGTCGCGGCAGCGACCTCGGTGGCCCCCTCGGCGACGTTCGCGGCCTTCGTGGCGTTGACGGCGATCTCGCCGATCGACGAGGTCATCTGCTCGGCGCCGGCCGCGACGGCCTGGATCGTGCTGCTGATCTGGCCGGCAGCGGCGGACACCACCCCGGCCTGCGTGCTCGTCTCGTGCGTGCCGCTCGCGACCTGCCCGTTGCCCGTCGACAGCTCCTCCGCGGACGCGGCGACGGCGTCCGCCGTCCGTGCGATCTCGCCGAGCGTGCTGCGCAACGACGCCTGCGCGTCGGCGAGGTCGCGTGCCGCCCGGCCGATCTCGTCGCGGCCGGCCACGTCGGGAGCGACGGTGAAGTCGCCCTTCGCCATCGCGCGGATCGAGCGGCGCAGCTCCTGCAGGGCGGCGCTCATCCGCCGTGCCATGGACAGGCCGAGGGCGACGGACCCCACGACGGCCGCGACGACGGCCGAGATCAGCACCGTCCGGGTCTGGGCGATGCCGGCCGTGCTCTCGGAGACGATCGTGGCCGTGGTGGTCCGTCCGGCGTCCTGCACGGCCGCCAGGCGCTCTTCGTAGGTCGTGACGAGCGGTGCGGCGACCGACTGCTGCAGCCGCAGGTACCGCTCGGGCTCCCCGGAGAGCGCGGCGGGCACGAGCTGCGAGTCGCGGGTCGTGCGCCACGCCTCGTAGGCCGTGACGAACGCGGTCCAGTCCTCGCCCGTGGCGAGCTCGGTGACGGCGAAGTCGTCCATCGCCTGCTGGACCAGCGTGTCGTTCTCGCCCTGCGCGGCCAGCACGGCGTCCGCCGCGTCGGTGTCACCGAGCGTGGCCAGCTGCGCGACGAGGTGCTGGGCGCGCTGCGTGCCGCTGTCGATCGTGCCGGGCAGCTCCGCGGCCGCCTGGACCTGGCCGAGGTGGCTGATCTCCCCGCCCAGCAGCCGGAGCTGCACCATGGCGGTCCAGCCTGCGCCGAGGGTGACGGCGCCGAGGACGAGCACGACGGTGATGATCTGTGTCTGGATCGACCGGTCCCGCAGGGTCAGGGCGCGCACCAGTCGTGACGGTGCGGGGGTTGTGCTCACGTGGTGCCGTCCTCTGTTGGGTCTCGGCACCCGATCGGTCCAACGGTCCGGTTCCTGACCCGTCCGGGCCGGGCGTCACCCGGACAGTCCTGGTGCGGCGTGCACAGCACTCGTCCACGCGGGTCAAGGTCGGCATCCGGTGGGCCGGATCACCCGATCGTGAACGCCCACGGAGCCCCGGCGCCCGCCCCGGCGCCTGCCGACGTCTACTACACGAACTGCACGGCTGCCCGTGAGGCAGGCGCGGCCCCCGTGCTGGCGGGGTCCCCGGCTACGGCAAGCACCTCGACCGCGACGGCGACGGGGTGGGCTGCGAGGGCTGAGCCCTCGGTCCGCGGTGGCCGGACGGTAGTAGCACCGCCCGCCCGTGTCGCGGCGGAGCGGTGCACGGCCCGCGGCGCGCTCCCGCGTCGGTGCCACCCTTGACGTCACCCGGACGGCTCCCTACGTTTCACCCATCTGCCGTGTCTAACGTTAAAAGCGACACGCCAGGGAGGTGGGCCGCCCCGGCCCACGCGCGGGTCGACGTCGACCGGTGGGGCGCCGGGAGGCGCACGGTCATGTCGACCTGACGAGGGGCCCGCCGCGACGACGCGGCGCCGGCCCGGGGGGAGGAAGTGCTCATGAGGGGTACCACACGACGAGGTGGCGGTGCACCGGAGGCGAGGGCGCGCGGTGCGTCCCACCGGGCCGCCCGGTGGGCGGGCGCGGGTGTCGCGGTCGCGTTGGCCACCGTCGGCGTCGCCGGGCCGGTCCACGCGGCCGTCCCGGACACGACGTACGACGTCGAGATCCGCGTGGAGGGGCGCGGCGGCGCGGTGACCGGCGCGGGCAGGTACGAGGCGGGAGAGACGGTCGACCTGACGGCCACGCCCGGCACGGGGCACGTGTGGGCCGGGTGGACGTCGCCCGAGCTCGGCTGGATCGGCGCGCGCGTCGGCTCCTTCACCATGCCGGAGCAGGACGTCGTCCTGGAGACGTCGTTCCGCAAGGCGATCAAGCCGCTGAAGGACGTCTACCGCGACTACTTCGACGTCGGGAACATCTGGTCCCACGCCGGGACCTACGCCGAGGGGTCGCCGAGCTCCGCCACGATCGCCCGGCACTACAGCGTCATGACGGCCGAGAACGCGATGAAGCCGGACCAGCTGCTGCCCAACGACAACATCGACCCGGACACCGGGGAGTTCACCTTCAGCTTCGGCCCCGCGGACGCGTTCGTCGACGAGACGCTCGCGCGCGGCATGAAGGTGCACGGCCACGTGCTGGTGTGGCACGGGCAGTCCCCGGCGCGGCTGAACAGCGGCACCACCGGCGGGACGCGTGCGCAGGCGCGCGCCAACATGGAGCGCTACATCAAGGAGGTGCTGACGCACTTCGACGGACGCGCCGTCTCGTGGGACGTCGTCAACGAGGCGTTCGTCGACGGTCTCGCCGAGTTCGACCCGGCCACGCAGGACTGGCGTGACTTCCTGCGCGGTGGCCCCAACGGCGGGTTCTCGCGCTGGTACACCGCGTACGCGAACGGTGCGGACACCGCGGCGGGCGAGCACCCGGCGGACTTCCTCTACGACGCGTTCCTCTTCGCCCGCACCTACGACCCCGACATGCGCCTGGAGTACAACGACTTCAACGTCTTCCAGTCCGAGGGCAAGGCGCAGGCGATCATCGCGATGGCGACCGACCTCAACGCCCGCTACGCGGCCGAGCACCCGCAGGACCCGCGTCCGCTCGTCGAGGCCATCGGCATGCAGTCGCACAACTACGTCAACCAGACGCCGGCGTTCGCGTGCTCCGGTCACACCCGCCTGCCGGACCTCGTCGATGACGCGGCCGAGGAGTGGCAGCCCGGCGCGTGCTCGGACGAGGCATCCGTCGAGCGGTCGATCCAGCTCATCGTCGAGGCCGGGTTCGAGGTGAGCATCAGCGAGCTCGACCTGCAGGTGTGGGAGGCGTGGAACGGCCAGCCCGAGGGCGACGACCGTGCCGCGTACCGCGACCTGACCGACCCGTCGGTCGCCGACCGCATCTCGCGCGAGGGCTTCACCTACTGGGTCGGCACGATCGAGAACCGGGCCGAGCTGGAGCGGATCCAGGCCCAGCGGTTCGCCGAGTACTTCGCGGTCTACAAGAAGTACGCGTCGGACATCGACCGGGTGACGTTCTGGGGGCTCAACGACCAGCTGAGCTGGCGCTCCACCCACAACCCGCTGATCCTCAACAGCGACTTCTCCGAGAAGCTCGGGGCCGTCGCGGTCGCCGACCCCGAGAAGTGGCTGGGTGTCCGCGGGCACATCTCCGACACCTCGAGGCTCGAGGCCGCGGTCGCCCAGGCCGAGAGCCTCGACCTCAAGGGCCACACCTACACCGGCAAGAGCCTCGGTGCGGTGAGGAAGGCGCTCGGCAAGGCGACCTCCGTCCTCCGCAAGGGCGGGCCGCAGGCCGAGGTCGAGAAGGTGACCCAGGCGCTGCTCACCGCGATCGAGCAGCTCGAGCCGGCGAAGAAGCCGCACGGCCCGAAGCGCTGACGGCAGGCCGAGGCCCCCGCCGACCCGCGGACGGTGACGTCCGACGGGCAGGCGGGGGCCTCGGCGTGCCTGCGCACGCAGTCCCCGGGTGGCGGTACCACCCCATCACCACGATGCGCGTACCCTAGAAACAGGCGCGCGGCGTCGACCTCGTCGGCCGCCGCCCGAACCGGACACCACCTGGTGCTCGGCGAGCCCTTCGGTCACCGTACGGCGACGTCGGCGAGCGATCCTCGGTACGGCGACGACGCAGGGCCTCCACCGCTTCCCGGTGGTCACGGCGGAGCCCCGTGTCCCGGCGCCCCGTCCGCGCGCGACCCAGGGCTCCCCCGCCAGGGTGCGAGCCGGTGCGCGGACCTGTCCCGGTGCGCACCGTGAAGGGCGCTGTGCCGCCGTCCGTGGCGGCTGTGAAGGAGGAGATGTGGCACGACCAGCCCGAACGCGGTCCGGTGGCGCGCGCACCGAGGCGGGCGCTCCCCGTCGCGGCGCGTCACGCAGCGACTCGGGCGGGCAGCGACGTCGTGCCCCTCGTCGGGACGAGGAGGGGATCATCCCCGTCCTCGCCGGCATCGCCCGCGAGATCGACAACGCGGTGCAGCGCAAGCCGACCCAGCCGGGCATCCGCACGAAGTTCCAGGTCGTCGCGCTGCTGGTTCGCGAGGAGCGCGCCCGGGTCATGGCCGACCCGGACCTGACGTCCGCGAAGCGCGCGAACGAGCTCAAGCGGCTCGACGGCGTCGCCACGCACCTGGCCAAGATCGCCGCCCGGGACACCTCGCTGCTCGCGCTGCTCGCCGACGACGCCCGGCTCTCCGACGCGGGACGGACCTACAAGGCGACCGTCATGCGAGCCGGCGGTCTCGAGCCGCCGGAGGAGGAGCCCGCGCCGCCCACCCGGGTCGCCCCGTCGCCCGGCGCGGAGAAGCGCGTCGTGCCGCAGTCGGTGATCTCCCGGCAGCTCGCCAACCCGTTCCTCGCCCCCGACTTCGAGGCCGCTGCCGAGCGCATCGCGCGGCCACGCCGGCTGGCCGGCTGGGAGCTGCTCGAGCCGCTGTTCCGCTCGTTCGAGTACGCCGCGACCGGCGCACCGGCGTGCATGACGCTGCCCGACCCCCGTCCCGTGCCCGTCCCGCCGGGCCGTGAGCTCATGCCGTACCAGGCGCGCGTCGTCACCGCCGCCGCCCGCGGGCACCGCACGTTCCTGCTCGCTGACGAGCCCGGCCTCGGCAAGACCGCGCAGGCGCTGCTCGCCGCGCAGGCGGCCGACGCGTACCCGCTGCTCGTCGTCGTGCCGAACGTCGTGAAGACCAACTGGGCGCGCGAGGTCGGGCTGTGGACGCCGCTGCGGCAGGCGACGGTGGTGCACGGCGACGGCGACGAGGTCGACGGCTTCGCGGACGTCGTCATCGTCAACTACGACATCCTCGACCGGCACGTCGGGTGGCTCGGGGACTTCGGGTTCCGCGGGATGGTCGTCGACGAGGCGCACTTCATCAAGAACAAGTCGTCGCAGCGCTCGCAGCACGTGCTCGCGCTCGCGGACCGCATCCGGCTGCGCGCCGCCCGGCCGCTGCTCATGGCGCTGACGGGGACGCCGCTGATCAACGACATCGAGGACTTCCGCGCCATCTGGCAGTACCTCGGCTGGATCGACGACACGATGCCGGTCGGCAGGCTGATGACCGCGCTGGAGGACACCGGCCTCACGCCGGCCGACCCCGGCTTCTACGCCGCGGCGCGGTCGGCCGTCATCGACATGGGCATCGTGCGGCGTCGCAAGGTCGACGTCGTCGCGGACATCCCCGCGCGGCGTGTGGCGGACCTGCCCGTCGAGCTCGACGGGGCCGTCGGCCGTTCCATCCGCGCGTCGGAGGAGGCGCTCGCGCAGCGTCTGCTCAGCCGGTACCGGGCGGCGCTCGAGGCGCGCACGGGAGACGCCTCCGTGCTGGGCCTCGACCTCGACCTGGCCCGCCGCGTCGCGGCGGCCGAGCTCAAGGACTCGAGCTCGAAGAAGAAGGGCGAGAACGTCTTCACGATGGTCCGCAGGATCGGCCAGGCGAAGGCCGGCCTGGCCGCGGACTACGCCGCGCAGCTGGCGCGCAACGTCGGCAAGGTCGTGTTCTTCGCCAAGCACGTGGACGTCATGGACGCCGCGGAGCAGATGTTCGCCGAGCGCGGCATCCGCTACGCCTCGATCCGTGGCGACCAGACGCCGAGGGTGCGGGAGAAGAACGTGACGGCGTTCGTCGAGGACCCCGAGGTGCAGATCGCGGTCTGCTCGCTCATGGCCGCGGGCGTCGGGATCAACCTGCAGGTCGCCTCGAACCTCGTGCTGGCCGAGCTGTCGTGGACCGACGCCGAGCAGACGCAGGCCATCGACCGCATCCACCGCATCGGCCAGTCCGAGCCGGTCACGGCGTGGCGCATCATCGCCGCGCAGACGATCGACGCCAAGATCGCCGAGCTCATCGACAGCAAGTCCGGGCTCGCGGCCCGGGCGCTGGACGGGGCCGAGGTCGACGAGGGTGCCTCCACGGACGTGCAGCTCGACGCGCTGGTGGCGCTGCTGACCGACGCGCTGGCCGCGGAGGGCGTGGACTGAGCGACCGGCCGGCAGGTCGACCGGGTCGCGCGGGGCCGGACGGGAGTCGTCCGGCCC